>JAPLFS010000063.1 GCA_026390555.1 Pseudomonadota bacterium | reverse complement strand
CGCTAGATCTGGCGCGAGCAGTAAGGCAGAGCTGCGTGAGGTAATCTGCCTGGTTCCAGATCTTAGCGTGCCAGTATATGCCCGCTTGCGGCTAATCGCGAGTACAGCTCTGCAGGCCCTTCTGACTGTTGTATATGAGGGTGGATGTCGACTCTCCTTTGTGCCGCTAGCTCCCCGCATCGTACGGTCTAAGATTGAGGTGCTTGAGCAGATGCGCCTGGCTGTAGAGCGTTGTCTCGCGCACGAAGGGGAGGCACGGCTCGATATATTGGATGTTTTTGAGCTCTCATCAAACGGCACTAATGACACTCTTCCCGCCGCTATTCTTACGGCGCACCACTATCATGAACGGCTCTCTGAGAGATCCAAGAGCTACCTGGCAGAGCAACGTAAGGCCGGGAGGTGTAACCTTAGAATGCCGAGTGATGCCTGGCTTATCAGTAGGGACCGCGCTCTCTCAGAGCTCTTAAACACCCCCTCTATGCGCGCCGTGATAGGGGAGCTGCGCGGGGATGATGGCTGGATGCGCTGGATCTTTCACGCAGCCTCATCGATCCCCTCAGGTGATTTCGACCCAGCGGTCGCGCTTTTTGATGAATGCGCCTCGCCGCTATGGAACGTGCAGGTGCTGATTGAGCGCTTTAGGCAGCTATGTGCCAGCCAGTTGAGCGGGGTTGATCGGAATACCTTGGCGGGCATAATTGGTATCGATCAGCTCCTTAAAGGGAGTAGAGAGCGAGATTTGGCGTTGCGGTGTGTATTTATGCCCCTTTGGATCAGCCGGGCTATCCGTAATGGGGGAGTTTTAGAGTGGATAACTGTGCTAGAGGAGCTTGCTAGCCGGGGGCACGCCTTTCTTAATAGGCCCCAAACCCGCATGGCACTAGCCCAGGAGATAGATTCTCAAGGGACAACGCAGATTGCCGCTAGTCTAGCCCTCGGTCTTTCCAGTATACTACCGGTTGTTTCGGGTGGCGTATGTGTAGATCAGTTGTAGAGGACTCAGTATGAACAGCGGTGCAAAGAGTAATAGCGGAGCAGAGCTCTCTAATTCCACACCAGCGGGTATTCGTGCTGGTTCCGGTTATAGAATGAGATCCTCCGATGAGAGGCAGAGGATTCCCATGACAGGTCGCAGGCTAGGTGGTGATAAGTTAGAGATCCGGCTCGGGGCACTGCAGATCGTAGTCTGGTTGGGGCTCGCGCTCGGAGCGATATTCGGCTCTTACGGACTCGGCTTCGTTTCAGGGCGCGCGGTGGGCTTCGATAACGCCCGTAGCGCTTCGGGGGTTGAGGTAGCAAAGCTCACAATTAGCGACGTTCTTCCAGAGAGCTCCAATCAGAACATCTCAGGTATATACGACAAACTTAATGCTCCAGCGATTCTGGAGCAGGGTAGCACCTCATCTAAGGGTGCAAATGGCGCAGCCGAATCAAGACTAGCTAAGGAGGAGCGCGATCTAACCGCATCAAGGGTTAAAGAGATCCAGCAGGAGACGATCCCAGAGATAGAGGATGTATTCTCGAACGCTGAGTCAGTAGAGCAGCTCGAGGCGACAACTCCACGGAACGTGCGCCTTTTAGGTGGCGAGCAAGAGCAGGCAGTAGAGATCCCCTCACAACCTAAAGCTAGGGCTTATGAGCGCAGCGGGACCGTTGGAACTTTGCTTGATGAGCGTCTAGCTAAGGATGAAGAGCAGGAGAGTGGCCAGAAGCTTCTTGGTAACGTCACTAGTGGGGTAATAACTAAAATAGTTAAGGGTGATGAGGAGCTACAGGAGAAGGTAAATGTAGCGGCGCTTGCGAAGGTTCAGAAGCAGCCCGAGCCGGCTCTTAAAATTGCGGTAAAGAAGCGTCTTCCAAATGGGTATTTCGCCCAGGTTGCTGCGCCAAAGCAGCTGACACAGGCCGAACAGATCGCAAAGAAGCTTCAAAAGTCTGGATTTCCTGTAGTAATCGAATCAACAACGGTTAAGGGAGAGAACTTCTATCGCGTTGTGGTTGGTCCAGAAGATAATAAGATCCAGGCGCAGCGGCTAATAGCTCAACTGAAGGGCGAAAAATACCTAGTCAGCTCTCCGTTTATTATTAGGCGTACAAGCACCCCATAAACCTAAGCTCGGCAAAACTGCGTTCTATAAGCGAGCCTGACTAGCTAAATAGTTGCCTAATAGAACCTTTTTAAAGGCTTTTTACCTCTAATAAGCCGTGTGCTCTCAAGTTTAGCAGCCACAATGTCGATCATAACAAACAGTGGTTAGAGGCAGACTTCTCGAAAGAGAGAGCGCTTCAGTAGTGTATGGGGACCCTTAATATGAAGATCGGAGTTACAGTCGGTATTCCCAAGGAAACTGGGCACGGTGAAACCCGTGTTGCAGCGACCCCCGATTCGGTCAAGAGACTCATGAAATGTGGGTTTGACCTGAATATTGAAACAGGCGCTGGGGTAGCCGCCGGCTTTCTCGATAGCGATTACGAAGCTGCGGGTGCCAAGATCGTCTCAACTGAGGATGCCTGGTCAACCCCAATTGTAGCGAAGATTGCGCCGCCCACCTCAAAGGAGGCGCCTGCGTTACAGTCAGGGGCTATGATCGTTTCACTCATGGAGCCTTTTAGAAACGGCCCGCTGCTTGAATGGTTCGCGCAGCACAAAGTAGATGCTCTAGCACTTGAGGCGATCCCCAGAACCTCTCGTGCTCAATCGATGGACGTTCTCTCATCACAGGCTGGCATCGCGGGCTACCGCGCTGTACTTGAAGCCGCGCAGCACTACGGGCGCTTCTTTCCGATGATGATGACATCGGCTGGATCTGCGAAAGCTACAAAGGTAACAGTTCTTGGAGTCGGAGTAGCGGGGCTACAGGCGATAGCAACAGCTAAAAAACTTGGGGCAACGGTAGAGGCATACGATGTACGTCCAGAGGTTCGCGATCAGATCCTATCTCTCGGTGCCAAGCCAATTGAGATTAAACTCGATGAGTCCGGGGTCGGAGAGGGTGGCTACGCCAAGGAGCTCTCAGCCGAGTCAAAACAGAGGATACAGGCTGTACTAGATGATCACCTTTCTAAGAGCGACATTATCATTAGCACCGCAAATGTTCCTGGACGCAAAGCTCCGATCCTTATCTCTGAGGCGGTCGTAGCAAAGATGCGCTGTGGCTCAGTTATAGTAGATATGGCCACGCCCAGTGGTGGGAATTGCACCTTGAGCAAACCTGACGAAGTGGTTGAGGTGCATGGTGTAAAGATAATCGGGTACACAAATTATCCAGCTATGATGGCGACCGATTCAAGTAGCTTCTTTGCAAGAAATATCGTCTCGTTGTTAGATCTCTTTGTCGCGCCGCAGGAGAATGGAGGGGCGACCTATATCGTAAACCTGGAGGATGATATTATCGAAGCATCGATCCTCGTTCACCAGGGTATTATGCGTATGAAGGGAAAATAGGCTCTCTATGTCAGAAACAATGATAGCGATCTACGTTTTTACACTAGCATGCCTCGTAGGCTACCACGTAATTTGGGGGGTAACGCCAGCGCTGCACACCCCACTGATGGCCGTTACCAACGCCATAAGTGCGATTCTTGTGATCGGCGCCATGTTTGTAGCCGGCTCTGTCGAAGCATCTAACTCTGTCTGGATCCAGATGCTCGGTTTTTCTGCCGTAGTGTTGGCCTCAATTAATATCTTTGGTGGGTTCGTTGTGACCAATCGTATCTTAGCGATGTTTAAAAAGAGATCTTAAAAAAGATATACCATGCATCTAAATACCGATTTTTTCGCGTTTGCGTACCTCGTTGCGACTATCTTATTTATCTTCGGCCTTAAGAGCTTGAGCCATCCTAAGACAGCGCTGCGCGGTAACCGTTTATCTATGTTGAGTATGGGGCTCGCCGTCATGGTGACGTTCTTTCACCCGAGCGTAAGCAACTACGGCCTTATTCTTGCGGGACTCGCGATCGGCGCGCTGATCGGGGTGCCACTGGCTGTTAGGATTAAGATGACGGCGATGCCGCAGCTAGTAGCCATGTTGCATAGTTTTGTAGGTTTGGCAGCGGTTCTGGTAGCTGCTGGAACCTATCTGATGCATGCGCAGCAGGGGCATCTTAATGCCGTTCTCCTGCTTGAATTGATTATAGGAAGCGCTATTGGAGCTGTGACGTTCACCGGGTCACTGATCGCATTTGGCAAACTTCAGGCGCTGCTTGGCTCGGCTCCATTAGTATTCAAGGGGCAGCATCTGGTGAACGCGCTCTTAATCCTTGCGGTCTTTGTGCTTTCAGCGCTCTTTGCGGTTAACCACAGCGTAGTTTTATTTGCAACTGTGACGGCGCTCTCGCTACTCTTGGGATTCTTGATAGTTCTTCCGATCGGGGGCTCAGATATGCCCGTGGTTGTCTCAATGCTTAACTCTTATTCCGGCTGGGCGGCATCCGCCACAGGCTTTACCCTCAACAATCCCCTCCTGATAGCAACCGGAGCTTTGGTTGGCTCTAGCGGTGCGATCCTCTCTTATATCATGTGTAAAGCCATGAATCGCTCGTTGCTCAACGTTATCTTGGGTGGTTTCGGGAACACCGCCCAGGCAGCGGTTGCAGGTGCTAGCGCCAAGTCGTGTCGCTCCGCCAGCACCGAGGATGCCGCGTTTATGTTTGAGAACGCCTCAAGCCTGATAGTTATTCCCGGCTACGGAATGGCGGTCGCACAAGCGCAGCACGCTGTAAAGGAGCTCTACGAGCAGCTTCAGCACAGGGGGGTTGATGTTAAGTTTGCAATACATCCGGTGGCTGGTCGAATGCCGGGCCATATGAACGTGCTGCTAGCTGAGTCTGAGATTCCATACGATTCAGTGCTTGAGCTAGAGGATATTAACCCCGAGTTTGCACGGGCTGATGCGGTGCTTATCATCGGCGCGAACGATGTCGTAAACCCTGCGGCACGTACTAATAAAGCGAGCCCCCTATACGGGATGCCTATCCTCGAAGCCTACAAAGCTAAGATGGTGTACGTTATCAAGCGCTCTATGAATCCGGGCTACTCCGGGGTCGAAAACGATCTCTTTTACCTCGATAACTGTGCCCTTATATTCGGCGATGCTAAGAAGGTCTGTGAGGGGCTTGTTAACTGCCTCAAGTCAGCCTAATAAAAAAGGTGCGCACCTAACTTCAGCTAGTTGCCATATTTTCTAGCTACATTCACTTTAGCCAGCAGAGAACTATTCCGATATCTGATTCATATTGGGGGATAAAGCCGATATGGATTAAGCTATTAGTGTGTCCCAGTGGCACTCTCTGGCTTGCCTAAGTAACGCCATCCCCGCACGATGATCTTTATAAGCGATGACAACTCTAAGCGAACAAAATCCCTTTAATCTGGCGCTGCTGAGGTGTGCTGCGGGTACCGATGTCGGTATGCGGCGCGATGAGAACCAGGATTCGTTCGGAATTGTAAAGCACCAGAACTTTCAAGGCTATTTTATCGCCGATGGTATGGGCGGGGTGCATGGCGGTGCAACGGCCTCGCGACTGGCGATCTCAACCCTCGATGAGCTCCTGCCAACTAAGGGGAACGCCATCACGCCAGATGCTTTAATTGAGGTAGCGCAGGCGGCTAACGCCAAGATCTTTGAAAAGGGTATAGACGATCCATCGTTAGCGGGTATGGGCACGACCCTAGTCGGGTTAATCTTTACCCAATACGGATTGGTTTGTTTGAACGTTGGGGACTCGCGTGCTTACCGGGTACGTGGCAACTCAATTCAGCAACTCTCTGAGGACCACACCCTGGTGCGGGAGCTGTTACGTTCAGGGGCAATTAGTCCCGATGAGGTGGAGAACCATCCGGTCTCGCATATGTTGACGCGCTCAATGGGGCCGGTAATGGATGTTCAGATCGAAGCCAACATTGTACCGGAGCAGCCGGAGCTTGGAGATATATACCTACTCTGCTCGGATGGTCTCTATAATCTTGTGCGTGATCAGGAGATGCTCGGAGTTCTTCGAAAGAATCCCCTTGATGATGCCAATCAGATCCTGATTAATCTGGCAAATCAACGCGGTGGTGCCGATAATATTACGGTGCTCGTTATCTCTGTCGGAGAGCGTATCGGTAAGGGCCGCACGCATGAGTATCGTAAAGCGCGTGATAGCGCTGTTGCAAGTTCAAGTGCAGAGCTGCACGCTGATAAGTCTGATAGTCTTGAGTCTGCTGCACAGGCATTGGCCAGCAGTGAAGCGCTCTCTCTGTCGAGCATAGCGATCAGAGCACAACTAGATCAGATACCTCCCCCGGTGCAGGAACCGCAGGACCCCCGTTTGCGACGCGAGCAGGTTATTAAGAGTAGAGCTGAGATCGGTAAACAGAAGAATCGTCTCCCGGTTATTCTGTTGGTTGTAATGGCGCTAGTTTTTGGATTAACGGCGGGTGACATAGCGCGGCGTTTTGGGCTGGGCCTCGGTTCGTTTTCTCTCGGTAGCTATACTAGCTCTCAGGTGGAGCCAGGTGGTCCAACCTCCCTTACGCAGCTCTCAGCCGATCTTCTGATCAAGCGCGAACCTGGCAAAGTGGATCTAGGATTGCCCGATATTATCAAGCAGGTTCGTGAGCCGAGCGATACACAACTTGGTTTACGTCCGAGTGTTGAGGGGGCGTCTACAAAAACAAAGCTTATTCTGGAGCGCTCGGTAGGTAACCTTGAACAGCAGATTAAGCTGCTAGAGGGAGGTGGGCAGGCTGTTAATGCAGCCGAGCGCGCTGCCGCGCTTAAGCGAGCGGAGCAGCTAAAGCAGGACTTAGAGCAGGTGCAGCTTAAGGTCGAAGAGACCTCTCGGCGCGTATCGCAGTGGTACGGACGGCGTAAGCGTCTCGATGAGCCGGGGCAGGATGATATCTTTAAGGCTGCAAATCAACTTAAAGCTGCAGGCGCTTTTTCTGCGGCGAGTAAGAGCAAGCTAGAGGAGATCGAGGAACTTTCGTTCGGGTATTCGGAAAAAGAGGGTGAGCTAGAGCTCTATCCGGCCAAAGAAGCGCTACGGGCCGAGATGAATCAGATGCTTGAAAAGCGCACGCAATTAATGCGTGGGCTGCTGACCGATCTGAGTAGCTCAGTTGAGCAGGTTCTTGCCGGTATTTACGCCGAGTTTGAGGGGCTTAAAACACAACGTGACTCCCTCAATCTAGAGCTTCAAAACGCTATCCAGGAGATTGAAATTCATAACGCGATATTAGATCCGTCGCCAACTCGCCGTAACGTGCTGCGTCAGAAGCTTGAGGCGCAATTGGCAGATATCCGAGCAACCCTGGTGGGTGTTGAGGCCCGTTTGTAGGGGAACATTGCGCCGTAATAAGGCTAAAGCCCTGGGAACGCCGTTCTCCAGAACGGCTGGGTATAAATTCAGGAGTGCGATCTTTTTCATGGCCGGTTAGATACCGGTGCGTCCATAATAATTTGACAACGATGCTAGAATACTAGGCGACGGCGATGTATCCTATTAGCGGTTATGGAGGCCATAGTATTCTATGAAAAAGTTTGCGCTCTTAAGTGTCTCTGATCGAACCGGGTTGCCTAATCTCGCCGCTGCCTTAAGTAGGGCAGGGTATACCCTTTTAGCTACCTCCGGGACCGGCAAGGCGCTCGATGAAGCGCAGATCCCCTGGACCTCGGTTGAGTCCTACACCGGACTGGCGGAGCTGCTCGATGGACGGGTCAAGACCCTTCATCCTAAGATTCATGCTGGAATTCTCGCCAGACGGGATCAGAAGCACCATCTCGAGCAGATGGCGGCCGCCGAGATCGGCCAGATCGATATAGTAGTTGTAAATCTCTATCCCTTTATTAAGTACCTAGCCTCTGAGCGCGCACTAGATCCCCAGGAGATGACGGAGTTGGTTGATGTAGGTGGCCCAACTATGATTCGCGCAGCCGCTAAGAACCACCGCTTTGTACTCCCTCTGATCGATCCCTCTGATTATCCAGAGGTGATTGAGCAGCTCAGTGCTGGTACCCGTGTAGGTAACGGCGCAGAAGATAGCTTCTCAATTGAAACTAGAAGGCGCTACGCAGCTAAGGTATTCGCTACCCTTTCGCAGTACGACGGTGCCATCGCCACCTATTTTTCAAGTCTGTGTGGTTTTTCAAGCCAGTGTGGTGCTACGTCAACGCCAGGAGCGCTACCGCAGCAGGCGCAGGTCTCATTTGAGAAAAGAACGGAGCTACGCTACGGAGAAAACCCACACCAGAAAGCTGCAATCTACTCCGCTAAATCAGGCGAGCTAGCTCTCTTTGCTGGCCCGCACTGGACGCAGCTCGGCGGTAAGGAGCTCTCATATAATAATATGCTCGACCTCGATGCGGGGCTACGGCTGCTCTCGGATCTTACCAAGGACAAAACAACTGTCGCCATCTTAAAGCACCTTAATCCGTGTGGTGTGGCTAACGGTAGCGATGTGAGGGATGCCATTGAGCGCGCCAAGGAGTGCGATCCACGAAGCCATTTTGGTGGCGTGTTGGTGTCTAACACTAGGATTGATCTGGGCGCGGCAGAGGAGATTCGGGGCGACTTCGCTGAGATAGTGATAGCGCCGGGCTATACCCCCGAGGCGCTTGAGATGCTCCGTACCAGTAAGAACCTTAGGATCATTGAAGTCAATGGAGGCGAACTGCGCGGCTATGATCTACGAACCGTTGCAGGCGGGGTCTTGATTCAGGAGCCCGATATCAATCGCGTAACCATCTCGCGTGCTAACCTAGTAACGCCCCGTTCTCCGAGCGATGAGGAGCTCGCGGATCTCGATCTGGCGTGGCGCCTAGTGGGGCATGTTAAGTCAAATGCTATCGTGCTGGTTAGGGATGGATTGCTAATCGGAGTAGGGGCCGGCCAGATGAGTCGCATCGATTCAGTTGAGCTAGCAATTAGAAAGGCCAATCTGCACGGGCACCTCCTTAACGGAGCGGTTGCGGCATCGGATGCCTTCTTTCCATTCCCAGATTCTGTCGAGGCGCTTAGTGCTGTTGGAATAACGTCTATAGTTGCTCCGGCTGGCTCGCGGCGGGACGATGACGTTAAGGGGGCAGCGGCAGCCAAAAACGTGAGTCTGTTTTTTGCGGCCGATAGGCACTTTCGCCACTAAAGGAGACCGGTATGAAGGTTCTAGTTATCGGAGCTGGTGCCAGAGAGCATGCCCTTAGTTGGCGTATCGCGGCATCCCCACGCGTCTCAAAGGTCTTCTGTGCCCCTGGAAACCCGGGCATAGCGGAGGTAGCCGAGCTTCTTCCGATCGCACCAACCGCCACTAAAGAGCTGCTGCAAGCCGTGATCGATAACGGAATTGGTCTAACGGTGGTAGGTCCAGAGGTGGCGCTTGAGGCCGGAGTGGTAGATCTATTCGAGGCTAACGGTAAGGTTATAGTTGGTCCGACTAAGGCTGCGGCCCTACTTGAAAGCTCCAAGGCCTTTGCCAAGGAGATTATGCTTGAGGCTGGTGTGCCAACAGCCTCCCACCATGTTTTTAGCGAGTGTCGCGCGCTAGAGCGGCACTGTGCAGAGGTTGGTGCGCCCTTGGTGCTTAAGGCTGATGGGCTCGCTGCTGGTAAGGGTGTTTTTGTGATAGAGCGTGCTGCTGATTTTCCGGCGGCGATTGAGGCCCTCTTTGGAACACTAAGAGCCGAGCGGGTGGTTGTGGAGGAGTTTCTAAGCGGCGTAGAGGTAAGCTGCATCTTTGCTTCAAACGGCACGGAGCTTATTCCGCTTGCTCCTGCCCACGACTATAAGCGTCTCTGTGATAACGATCTTGGCCCTAACACCGGTGGAATGGGTTCGGTCTGCCCCTCACCCCGTATCGATGAGCAGGAGCTCACCTGGATTCAGGAGCATTGCGCAAATCCTATCCTAAGGGTGATGCGCGCGCGGGGTGCTCCATTTAAGGGCTTCCTGTATGCCGGGATGATGGTTCCAGCAGGCTTAGAGGGGCGGCCAGATGGGATACGGGTGCTTGAGTACAATACGAGGCTCGGTGACCCTGAGTGTCAGGCTATCCTGGTTAGGTTAGAGAGCGATCCGATTGAGCTCTTTGAGTGGATGGCGGGGGTTCGATCTGAGCGGCCTAAGCTTGTTTGGCGTAAGCAGGTAAGCACCTGTGTTGTTATAGCGTCGGATGGATACCCAGAGCAGCCTGTTAAGGGGGGCCAGATAACGGGGCTCGAGCTGGCGGCGCTTGTTCCTGGGGCGGTTGTTTTTCATGCTGCCACTACCCTTGATGCTCGTGGTAACCTGGTATCAAACGGTGGTCGTACGCTGACCATCGTTGGGCTTGGAGCGGATAGCGATAGCGCTCGTAGCGCTGCCTACAAGGCGGTCGATCTGGTGCAGCTACGTGGCCGTAGGGTTAGGCGCGATATAGGTATAGGTATAGGTAAAGGCGCATAAGGATGCTAGCTATGAATATTATATGGGCGAAGATTATCTCGCCGGCTACATTTACTATAGGACTAGTTGCTCTCTTCGCCTTCAACACTGCGGCCGTTGCAGATGAGCTTAGAATCCTTGATAGCACAGGCCTTGTTCGGGCGGTGCGCGTTGTGCGTGGGGCCGCCGCGGTGACCGTTAAGGTAGAGGGCGCGCAGCCTCCTGCAGGGGAGTGCGTCGCAGCAAATCTGGATGGTCTCGCTACAGAGAAGCGGCAGCCGATCTCTACCACAGGGGTATGCTTATTTACGGAGCTGGGCTCCGGCACATGGCAGATCGATCTTCCCCGTAAGCTTAGGTGGCGGGTTACTATCAGTGAATAGCAACTCAAGCCGCCTGCTCTATACTTCCGAGTTTGAAGAACAGCCAAACCTTGATTCACGACCGTTCTCTACCCTAACGAGCCGCGCGGGATGTTTAGAGCAGCTCGGTGAGAACAGGAACTTCGATCTGGTTATATTAGGTGGTGGGCTTACTGCGGCCCTGACTGCACACCAACTAGCGCTCAGAGGAATACGGGTGCTTGTACTTGAGGCTCGATACTTCGGTGCGCATGGGGTGGCGTGGCGTAACTCACTCTCAGGTGCAGTTTGCACTAAGCCCCTCGATATTATGCGAGGTCTAGCTAGTCTGCGGGCGTTCTCGCACACCATCGCACCGCATCTGATCTCGCTAACATCGCCAGATCTTCCAAGTGCAAAAACCATCTGGAGCGGCTTGGCGCTGAGAGGCTTAAGGTATCTATGGAGAGGGGCGGGGCGTCGGGCACCTACGACTAGCAAAGGATTTCCGGACCTTGATGAGGTTCTACTAATCCGCGAACTTATCCTAGCGGCGCGCCAGGAGGGGGCGTTAGCGCTCTCCTATGCGCAACCTATCTACGTAGAGGCTGAATCAGAGAGCGGATGTTATAACGTAGGCTTTCGCGATCTCTGCTCGAATAATAGCTATGAGGTTAGGGCTGGTGGTCTACTGATCGATCCGACCGACGGCACATTCCCAGCAACAAGGCTCGGCACTCATATCTTGAAGGTTCCAGAGAGGCTGCCCTCAACCGCGCAGGTTGTTTTTCAGGTAGAGCCCCGCACACTTAAGGGTGCGGGTCGTTTCGTGTCCTTTGAGCTGCCAGATAGCTCCTTAGTAACGGTCTCGTATATCAATGATGGTGTTATTGAGGTAGCGCTAGTGTGTGCTTTGAAGATGCCGGCGCCCACGGCGGTGCTAGCTATAGCGCGTGAAGCGTGTGAGCAGGCGGGGTGGGCCATTCGCGCGACCCTTAGTAGATGGAGCTCTGGGTGCAGCTACTCCAGAGACCTTAAGGTTAGGGAGCAGCAGGGGATCTTTACTATTGAGGAGCGGGGGCCGTGGGACTCTTTTAAGAGCTCCGCCAAGGTGGTGCGGACCATGGTGTTGTTAGCAGGCGAGAGGAAAACAGGTATCACTAGCAGGGCTTTGCCCGGTGTTGAGCGCGCCTGTGAGCTCGATGCCTTTCGCGCACTAGCGCGCACAAAGGGTCTCTCGGAGGGTACTATAGAGCTCGTGATTCAACGCTGGCGTGGGCGGGTACGTTATATAGATGAGTGCGTTGATGGCTTTAGAGAGGTTGTGCCTGGGGTGCTGCAGGGTGAGCTTGAGCTGGCTGTAGTTGGTGATCAGGTTCAATCGATTGAGGAGCTATGTTTTGGAACACTCGCGTTACACTACCTACCGGGCTGGCAGGAATTGGTAGCTCCATTAGCGCAGAGATTATCTGAGAGCTTTAATATTACGGTAGGAGCTGCTGCTATAACGCAGTCTATAGAGGAGCGGATAGAGGCGCGGATAGAGGAGCGCAGCTGAGGCCTTACGTCCTAAGCACTATCTTTCCAAACTGCTTGCCGTCCTCTAAGCGCTTAATCATCTTTATGCCGTCAGCGAGGGGCGCTACGGAATCGATCGGGGCTTTGATTTTATGTTGAAACATAAACTCCATCGCTTCGATAAAGTCCTGACGACCCCCCATGGTTGAGCCGATTAGCGAAACCTGTTTTGTGAATAGGATACGGTTATCGAATGAGAGCTCGTAGCCCTTGGTGTTACCGACAGTAACGATCCTGCCGCCACGCGCTACGGCACGCAGGCTTTTCGGCATGGTGCGTGAACCAACGTTGTCGACAACAACATCAACGCCGCGCCCCTTAGTGAGCTTAAGAACCTCGGTATGCCATTCCGGTTGTGCGACGTAATCAATAACAGAGGCAGCGCCCAACTCGTAGGCCTTCTCACGCTTCTCGCTACCAGAGGTCAGGGCGATTACGGTTGCTCCGGCTGCGCGTGACAGCAGTATAGAGAGCGAATTAACCCCACCTCCAGCACCCACTACCAGTACGGTCTCTCCAGCACGCAGAGCGGCGCGCTTAAACAACATACGCCAGCAGGTAAGGCCAACCAGGAGTGGAGCAGCGCCGTCCTCAAATGAAACTGTTTCGGGAAGTTTAAAGAGATTAGCTACAGGGACGCAAACGAAGTCGGCCATGCCGCCGCGCAACTGCTCACCCAGGATCTTAAAGCCGGGGCTAAGGCTATCCTCACCCTTACGGGTCCATTCGTCCTCTGATGTTAAGATTCCTGGATTAACTATCACACGGGTGCCAGGCGTCCAGGTTGTTCCGGGGGTATTAACCGCAACGATCTCACCCGATACATCAGATCCGGTTATATGGGGCATCTCAAGGTGCAGGCCGGGCCAACCTTTACGGACCCAGATATCGAGGTGATTAAGCGCCGCGGCGCGGACCCTTATCAGCGCCTCTCCTGGCTTAGGCTCAGGTTGTGGAAGATCTGCGTATTTAAGGGTGTCTATCTCGCCATGCTTCTCAAAAAATATCGCTTTCATATGCCACCTTGGTAAGAAATATCCACTAGATAAACATCCTTGAGGCCAGCCAAGCAAGAGAAAATTGTGTTAGTTATGAGTTGCACCTTAAAACTAAACAGATCCAACCCGAGTCCGAGAGCTCCTGTTCTAGAATCCAGCCGTGCTTTGAGCTGTATGTATCTATTACATGCTCCCACATTAATTCCGTAATCCCTGAAAGTATAAGAACGCATCCTGGTGCCGCCAGTCGTGTCACCTCTGCGCTAAGGGTAACGAGCGCCTCTCCGTAAAGATTAGCTAGGATAAGCGGAAAGGATTGGGTAATGGTTTGAATCGGATCGGTCGAGGCGTGAACTAATTCCTGAACCCTGTTGAGAGAGATATTATCAAGGGCGTTGTTAATAGCGAGTGGATCATTATCGATAGCTATTACCTGAGCGTTAAATAACTTGGCTGCGGCGATGGCTAGAATGCCGCTGCCGGTGCCGAGATCAAAGACCGAGCTAAATGTCTGAGAAGTAGAGATGCTACTTAGTAGCGTTAAGATCATCCGTGTTGTGGCGTGATGGCCCGTGCCAAAGCCGAGCCCAGGTATAATCTTGAGCGCATCCGAATCAACCTGACGTGGATCTTCGGCCGATTCTACCGGTACGATCTTTAGTTTTCCGGCCTCAAGTGGAAGCCATAGTTCGGGACACGCAGCCGACCAGTTTTTCTCCAAAACCTCCTCGCGCGATAGCACGTCGCAGCCGAGCTCCTCTGCCGCGGCAATTATGTGTAGCATCGAGTTGGCATTACCCTCAACGAAGCAGCAGATCTCAGGTGCGAGCTCAATGCTGGTGCCAACAGCCCCGGCCTCGATTAGCGTAGCGCAGATCGAATCAAGCTCATCAGTACTGAGCTGTGAGTCGTTAGGTGTGATAGTTATTTTGTACCAGGACATTTGGGGCTACTAAAGCACCTTCTTAATCTTCTCTATAAGTTCATTCTTTGGAACTGCACCAACAACCCGGTCAACCTCAACCCCACCCTTAAAGATGATTAGATTAGGGATAGCACGGACGCTATACTGCGAGGGGCTTTTTGGATTTTCATCTACATTGACCTTATAGATGGCCACCAGGCTACCAAGCTCTGTTGCAATCTCTTCCAGTACCGGAGCGATGCTCTTGCATGGGCCGCACCACGGCGCCCAGAAATCAACTACAACCGGTGTAGTTGCCTTAAGTACCTTATCTGCAAACTCTGCATCCCCAATCTCTAAAACATGACCGCTCATGGAAACTCCTTTTAAAAAACTTACTTATGCGTACCTACGCTCCACCTATATCGTCTGTGTAATGCCCATAAGGGCGGTCCTGACCGCAAGTGAGTAGAGCGGCCGTGGTGCCGCCGGCCGCTCAGCCGTATGGGGATTATTCAACAAGGTGCCACGGGAAGTAAATGCCCCAAATTAGAGCTTCGACTCCAGTTAGGGGCACAGGGCTAGCTAACTTTAAGCAATTTGAACCTATTTAGCCCTATGCGGCTTCTTAAGTTTAACGGAGTTAAAGTTAGACTCTGGCGCAGGGTACTAAGTTTATAAGGCATAATAAGGGGGGGGCTATGAGCAAGCTACTGCAAACTACGGGACTTAAGTCCAGTTATCCGATCCTTGCAGTTGATTCGTATGAGCGCGGTATCTCCATTGGCAGGATTGATCGCTGCGAGGATGGGCTTGATTTACAGATTGATGGTGAAAAGAGAGCCTTGATGCCACTAAGAAGTCGGTATGTGATGCGCTCAGGTGAGCCGCTAGCGGATCTTGAGCGTCATTTGGAGCGACTCTCCTCTCAGGGAGAGCTGCGACGTGCAACGGTAGTTTTCGGGGTAACAACTGACCCCTTTCATCCCTTCGATCAGAAGTTTGCGAGCAGTATGAAGTTCCTCGAGCTCTTTGAGCGCTATGCTCCTGGGCAGTTAATTATTCAGACCCGCTCACCCCTGGTTGTGATCGGATTGCCGGTGCTAAAGCGGATTAAGCAGAGCGTCTGCGTAACTATAGGGATCGAAACTCCGCTAGAGCAGGTGCATCGACGTTACACCCCAGATCTTCCAACGATTGAGGAGCGCTGGAAAACTGCACGCGCATTACGCCGCTTCGGGATCAGGGTGGGTATTCAGGTTGCACCGTTACTGCCTTACGGAGACTGGCGGGGCAGCGCCAAGGCCTTTGCTTCTGAGTTATGCGAGAACGGGGATTTTGTGACAGTTCGCTCAGTAGTGCAGGGCTGTGGAACCGCTAGAGCCACTACCCCGATAGCTAGGAAGCTGGCGCAGGATAGGCAGTTCTTCTGGTTACGACACGATACGCAGACCCCCCTAGTTGATGCGATTCAGGAGATCTCAGCCGAGCACCTGATTCACCCAGCATCAATGGAGCCCCAAGATCCTCAGATGAAGTTGTTTGGGCGGGGGTAGGGAATTATGGAGACCGGCCCTTTCATGGCCGTTATTTTCTATCTATAGCCCGCCACCTCTATACGCTACACTAGCGCTAAAATTGATCAGATTAGTGTGGGGTACGAGATGAGGGTAGCGATAGTTGGTGGGGTTCGAACCCCCTTTGTAAAGGCGGGCGGGGCGTTCTCGCGTTATTCGGCGCTTGAGCTTGGCAAGCATGTTGTTGTCGGCTGCGTTGAGAAGCTTGGGCTCGATGCCGCCCAGATTGATGAGCTGTATTTCGGTACAGTGCTGCTCGATCCCCGTATACCTAATCTAGCTCGCGAGATAATCCTGCGCTCCGGATTGCCGAAGTCTATTAACGGGCACTTCGTTTCTAACAACTGCATTACCGGATTGCTGGCAGCCAATGCTGCGTATGAGGCGATTAAATCAGGCCGCATCTCGTGTGCTATTATCGGCGGCAGTGAATCGATGTCGCAACCGACCCTGACCTTTCCCAGAAGGGGTGAGGAGCTATTTATTCGCATGAGTCGGGCGCGCTCACTCGGCCAGAGGCTTGCACTATTGGCTAAATTCCGCCCTGGGTTTATCGCCCCCCAGGCCCCAAGCCCCAAGGAGCCCTCAACCGGGCTAACGATGGGGCAGCACTGCGAGTTAATGGCGCAGGAGTTTAAGATTAGTAGAGAGGAACAGGACGCCCTGGCCCTGAGGAGCCATAGAAATGCTGGCGAGGCCCGTAGTGCTGGGGAGCTTTCCCAACAGATCCTAGCGTTAGGAGATGTGGCTGAAGATAACCTTATCCGCGCAGATACAACCCTTGCAAAGCTGCAAGCATTGCCTGCGGTCTTCGATCGCAGCGCGCTTGGTACGATTAGCGCTGGGAACGCTAGCGCACTTACCGATGGGGCTTCGGCTGTTTGCTTAATGTCAGAGAAGATGGCGCGTGAGCAGGGCATGCCGATCCTCGGTTTTATCGATGGTGTGCAATTTTCCTCGCTGCCCCCCGGGGATGGCCTCCTGATGGCTCCGGCGCTGGCCTTGCCTACACTCTTTAATCGCCTCGGGCTTACGGCTGCACAGGTCGATATATTTGAGATCCACGAGGCCTTTGCCGCGCAGGTGTTGTGTAACCTCAGGGTCTGGAAAGATGGCTGGCCTCGTTACGCAACGGCCGCAGTGCTTGGTGCAATTCCGCAGGAGAAGATCAACGTGCTTGGAGGTTCTTTAGCGCTCGGACATCCCTTTGCCGCTACCGGAGGCCGATTGTTGCTCAATACCTGCCAGGCCCTGCGCAACCGTAACGGTAGAAGGGGCGCTATCAGTGTCTGTGCTGCTGGGGGTGGAGCTGCTGCGCTAGCGATCTCAGTTGAGTAGGGGGGGGTGTGGCTAATATCGATAGTCGTTACGATCGTTGTTATTTTTAGGCTCGTACCCGTCGTTGTAGTCGTAGCGGTCCCTATCGTTATAGCTGTCGTTCGAGCGACCCCGTCTAATATCATCGATCTCCCGTTGCTGACGGCGAATCTCTTCTTGTTGTCTGCGTAGCTTCTCATCCTGTTGATCGGTGCGGTCCTCTTGGCGATCAGATTGTCCACCGATTAGCGCGCCTCCAAGCGCACCTGCCGCAGCTCCTACCGCGATACCACCACCGGTATTACCGGTCTGGTTTCCGACGATAGCTCCGAGTCCAGCTCCAAGGACCGAGCCGGTTAGGGCACCGGTCTCAGCGCCTGAAAGCTGCGGGCCGTTTTGAGAGCATCCGCTTATTATGACCGCGAGAGCTAGAGTTGTAAGGATGGCAGCACTTTTATTGTTTATATTCATAACAGCTATAATTATCTCTTGATATCTTTAGCAGCGCAACATGGTAGCTGCACAGACAATTGCCTCAAAGCATCTGCTACTTTTTATATCTATTTGAAACAACTAGATCTTTAAGGTAAATCAAAAAACACTCAAGCTCTTACAAAAAGTAGCCGTATGTACTTGTATCGGGGACAGCTTCCCCGAAAGTCGTAGCAGCTGTTGCAGTATCTTCGCTGAGTCTTGCAGTTGCAGTACCCAAACAATCGTGTTCCAGAAGTTAACTATTTCGTAGCTGTTTCCGCATTTGAGGTCTACTTGACAAAGGCAGACCTCTAAGAGCGGTAATCGTTGCGGTCGGTGTTGTAGCCTTACGACAATTAGTCGTGGGTTCCTGTCAAAGGATTGATGGGGAAACACCGAATATTTCAAGGAGGAAATACCTGTGTCAATAACTATTAACTCGAACTTGGCGTCTCTAAGAGGTCAGAGACTCCTATCCAATTCGTCCGAACAACTAACCCAAGTATACGCCAAATTGAGCTCTGGGCAGCGTATAAATCGGCCAAGCGATGATGCTGCCGGTTTAGCTATCGCTGATTCCTTGAGAGCTTCTCAGCGTGTAGCGACAGTCGCGGTCCGTAATGCACAAGACGGAATCTCGACGATCACTATCGCTGATGGTGCACTTAGCCAGATCGGCCAGGTGCTTACTCGATTGGCGGAACTGTCTGAACAGGCAGCTAACGGAACGTACTCGACTCAGCAGCGCTCTGCGATGCATAGCGAGTTCATAGCGTTGGGCTCTGAAATTGAACGTATCGCTACAACGACAACGTTCAATGGAGTGGCTCTACTCTCCGGTAATTCGCAGCTTGTTTTGCAGGTTGGGTTTGATTCAAAGTCAACGTCACAGATAACTGTAAGCCAACTGACTGGAACCCTTGCTGGGCTCGGTCTAGCAGCTTCGGGTGTATCTGCGATGTCGTACTCCATCACTGGAGATACGGCAGATGTTGCGCAGTCTGCAGCTAGGTTCGCACTAGAGGGTGTAAACGGTGCTATCTCATCGCTTACAAACCTTAGAGGAACCCTAGGAGCTGTAGAATCGCGACTCCTAACGACCATTAATAATCTCTCTGTTGCACGCGAAAACTTCGCATCTGCAGAGAGCCGCATCCGCGACATAGATGTCGCTGCGGAGGCTGCTGAGTTAACTCGACTCAACATCCTACAGCAGGCTGGTGCTGCCGTACTCGCTCAGGCGAATGCGCAACCACAGCTAGCACTTCAGCTCCTACGAGGATAATAATTGGGGCGGCTGTTCAGATCTGAACGGCCGCCCCTCGTTGTACCAGTAGGATTCACCCGTTCAGAGAAGGTTTGTCTGAGGAGCTCCCTGAGAAATAGAGGGAGTCGCTACGGGTACGTACAGAATTTGTGAAGTACTTGGATACGGAAGTAGACAGAGGCGTGACCACCCCGGGGAGCCGGGCCGGGAGTTGCTTAATAGAGAACTCACAGGCAGTTGCCGGGTCGGTACACGTTGTTTGTCCCTAGAAGTGGTCAAGTCCTTTGTCGTGGGGTGTGGGCTTCTCCCACACCCCTTTTTTAATCGATGAATTTCAGCTCGTTAGCCAACCTCTCTGACCCCCCTCATTTTTAGTTAAAGAATAAATCAAAAGATGCCGTAGGTATCTTTGAAGCAGTTGTAGTGTTGCAGTAAAAAGGTTGTACAGAAGTTTGATTTACTGAGGTCCCCAAAGTGGTTCTTAGCAGTTCTGATTTTGTACTCCTCCATAATTTACAGGGCAGGGATGTTCTGTAGAGATTCGGCGCATACATAACGGAGATAGCCTTCGGCTCTCTCCGCTGCCTACGGGAAACCGTGCATAGTGCCAATTTGTTCAAGGAGGAATAAGGCATGGCTATTACATTAGGCAATAATATCTCGTCTTTGCGAGCGCAATCGCGACTAGCAAAAACTGACCTTGCGTTAAACAAAACCTACGAAAAGTTAAGCTCCGGTCTTCGGATCAATTCAGCGAGTGACGATGCCGCAGGCCTCGCCATCGCTGATGATCTGAGAGCGAAGATTCGCATCGGTCAGGTAGCGGTGCGAAACGCAAACGACGGCATATCAACGATAGCGATCGCAGACTCTGCGCTGGGGGAGGTCGAAGGTGTGTTAACACGCCTTGCAGAGCTCGCGCAGCAGTCTTCAACCGGTACGTTCTCGTCGACTCAGCGTTCTGCGCTGCAAAGTGAATTTACGGCGCTTAGCTCAGAAATTGAGCGAATCGCGGTAACCACTGAGTTCAACGGGATAAAGATCCTGTCGGGCTCAACCAGCATAACGTTGCAGGTTGGATTTGATTCCGCCTCGACATCCCAGATTACGATTAATAACGTAACTGGAACGTTGGCGGCGCTCGGCTTGGCAAGTTCTGGTTCCTCGGTTCTGACCTATTCGCTTAATGCGAGTAGTCTTGAGCTGAGCCAGAGCGCGTCGCGCATAACGCTCGATGCAGTAACTGGCGCGATTCAGTCGCTAGCTCAAACGCGGGGTTCGTTGGGAGCTATTGAGTCTCGGTTGCACTTAGCGGTGAGTAACCTCTCAGTTGCACGTGAGAACTTCGCCGCTGCTGAGAGTCGCATCCGTGACCTCGACATCGCTGAAGAGGCGGCAAACCTGACCAGACTGAACATTCTCCAGAATGCTGGAGTGGCTGTTCTTGCTCAGGCTAACCAGGCTCCAGCGTTGGCGCTCAAGCTCCTAAGTTAATTGGGAGTGTAGGGCGGGGTATGAGCCCTGCGCGGGAGTAATCCTGCGCGGGGCTCATCTTTTTCGTGTATTAATGACCCTTAATCGTAATATGCGAGCCCGGGCGCGGCTTGCGGTAGGTGTGCCAGGCCGAGCCGCCACGCTGAAAAATCTCCCAGTACTTACGCGAGTGTCCACTTGAGCCGGGAGAGAGAGCGATATCGCCCTCCTGAACATTGAAGCTTCCGGTCGCAACGGTAACAGCCATCTCGACACCGTTAATCGAAACGAGCAGACGTTGACCGGGGCGCAGGTCGCAAAGTTCAGCATCGCCGTCCCTGATGGTGGTTTTAAGGTTACCAAATGAGTCTATATAGCCGACAGCAGAGAGCGGAGTGGCTGGGATAACAGTGTGCGGATCGAGCTGCTTTAATAAAAAGCCCCGCTCTTCACGCGCGGCGCGTCCGACTAACTGCGGAAAGTTATCCCTTGAACGGAACTGAGAACCGCTACAGTCAACGGCTATCGTCCAGAGCTCCGCCAGATCGTCGCGTATAAACGAGCAGGAGTGCCCTGCATTTACCGCCAGCACCCTGACCCCATTTTTAAGTACGCCGTATAGAAAACCCTCACCCTCGTTATTGACGCGCGCCTCGCTGCGATCCTTACGGGGAGCACAATTGGCGTAGATTAGGGTTTCGCTAGGTCTTAGGGCGGTCGACTGCATACCGAGTTGAGCCATAACGAACCCCGTCGATATCGTATCAAAGGATACAACGGAGGTAACGTGCCAGTGATAGTCGCCCGGGATCTGAGCCGCTAGGGCAGAGACGACCTCTGCGCATGCCAAATCACCCGGGGCGTAATCCAAGATCATGTGAATTAATTTCTGCATAGCACCTACCACTCCGTAATAGTAATTAAAATCCGCAGCGACTTGGCTAAAAGCCTCGTTGGGGTCGGTTGTTTCGCCAACATAACCCGTACAAATGTACCAAAAGAGAGATCCTTAGTCGCATATATCTTCAATCTAGAGCCGTAACTTGTTAGTCTAACCAGTTGAAATGCGGTAACATAACGGTGAGATAATGCAGATTATAGGGAGCGAGCGCCGGGGTATTGGAATCTTCCCTCCAAAAGTTGGCAGTACAACCCTAACGGTGCTATAAGGCTCGACAATTATCGCACCCGCATCGGTCTTAGTGCTTCGTAGATTGCGCTCCTTAGGAGTACAGTCTTCGCGGTCAATCGTGCGGGGAGGTCAAACTAAGACAACATAAAGGTAAAAAATGACAATTAGCAAGGACGCACAGCCGTCTGTTTCACCACTTCCGTCAACTGCTTCAGCAGTGCCGTCTCAAGCAGCAGCAGCTCCAATATCTGCAAGTGAGCCGAGACTTCCAATAACAATTAAAAATTTAATGGATGCCGGCGCACATTACGGTCACCAGACACAGCGCTGGAACCCTAAGATGCTTCCATTCATCTACGGCGCTCGTAACGGTGTACATATTATCAATCTCGATCTGACCATGAAGAAGTGGGAGATCGCTCGTAAGTATATCCTTGATCGCATAGCACTTGGCGGAAATATACTCTTCGTTGGAACGAAGCTTCAGGCTAAGGACATCATCCGTGAGGAGGCGATTCGTTGCGGAGCTTTCTACATCGCATCTCGATGGTTAGGTGGATGCTTGAGTAACTTTCAAACGATGAAGCATTCGATTGAGCGCATGCGCAAACTTGAAAACATGCTCGCTGAGGCAGCAACAGAGAACTCAAAGATACGCCTCACCAAAAAGGAGCGCCTAGATATCAGTCGCCAGGTTGGAAAGCTTGAGACCAATCTCGGTGGTATCCGTAACATGAGGAAGATTCCTGACGTTATTTTTCTAGTCGATGTGGTGAAAGAGGAGATCTCTATCGCCGAAGCACATAGACTACACATCCCAGTAGTGGCGCTCGTTGATACCAACGCAGATCCAGGAGAGGTCTCCTTTCCGATCCCATCAAACGATGATGCATCGCGCACGATCCGGCTCTTCGTAGCCGCAGTAGCAGATGCTGTTATTGAGGGTAGGGCGATCTATCAGGCTCGTGGAACAGCAAATGGTGGACAGAACGGTGGAGAGAGTAGCAAGCACAAGGATTCAGCTAACGGCAGCCACGGCGCAACCGTAACTGAGGGTGGCGCAGCTCTCGCATAGTTTTTAAGGGGTACCGCCCCCAGTTTCGACATATGTAGCCAGTTTTTGGCGCATGCGTTTGGGACTGGGGCGGATGCTCAAGCACCGATTGAATTTTCTTTTCTTCCATAGTTAGGAGTAATAGGTATGTCACAGATAACAAGTGGTATGATTAAAGAGCTTCGCGATATGACCGGAGCAGGGATGATGGATTGCAAGGCGGCTCTCAGCGAGGCTGAGGGCTCTATAGACAAGGCCATAGAGGTTCTTCGCAAGAAGGGGTTAAAGGATATTGAGAAGCGCTCCGGTAAGACCGCAGCCGAGGGCAGCATGGGTGTTTACACTCACCCAGGAGATCAAGTTGTGGCGATCGTAGAGCTTAACTGCGAGACGGATTTCGTTGCGCGTGGTGATGAGTTCCGCGCCTTGGCGCGCGATTTAGCTATGCACGTTGCCGCAATGAAGCCTACATATCTGTCGGTAGAGGATGTTCCCGAAGAGGTGCTCGCAAAAGAGCGTGAGATCCTGCTTGAGCAACTTAACGAAGAGCAGAAGAAGAAGGCTGATCGCATACTTCCCGGCAAGATTGAGAAGTTCCTTGAGGGCGCGGTGCTACTGCGTCAGATATTCATCAAGGATGAGACCGATTCAAAGACCATCAAGGATATGGTTGATGCGTTCGGTATACGGTGCGGTGAGAAGGTTTCATTGCGTCGTTTCTCTCGCCTTGAGATTGGAGAGGGTATCGAGAAGGTGCAGAGCAATATCGCTGCTGATGTAGCGGCGATGGTTGGAGAGCGATAACTATCATTCATAGGGATTCAGGATGGTAGAGATTCAGGAAGCAGGGGTAAAGTATAAGCGGATAATGCTTAAGCTCAGTGGCGAGATACTAGCCGGAGAGAACTCCGGCGGTATCGATCCAGATATCCTGAATCGGCTCGTAGCGCAGATCCGCGAGGTAAGTAGACTCGGTGTTCAGATCGCTATCGTAATCGGTGGCGGTAATATCTTTCGAGGTATTCAGGCTGGCTCGCAGGGGCTCGATCGTATCACCGGCGATTATATGGGCATGTTGGCAACCGCCATCAATGCACTCGCCCTGCAGGACAGACTCGAAGCTGAGGGGGTTGATACCCGCGTACTTTCTGCTATCGAGATGAAGGAGATCTCTGAGCCCTACATCAAGCGCCGCGCAACCCGACATCTCGAAAAGGGGCGGGTCGTTATCTTCGCGTGTGGCACCGGGAACCCATTCTTTACGACCGATACAGCAGCGAGTCTGCGTGCCATGGAGATGGGGGCCGAGATCCTGCTTAAGGGTACCAAGGTAGATGCAATCTACGACTGTGATCCGGTTAAGAACAAAGATGCGAAGCCCTTTACCAAGATATCATTTATGGATGTGTTGCAGCGGGGATTGCGGGTGATGGACACCGCCGCTATCTCTCTCTGTATGGATAACAACCTCCCTATAGTTGTCTTTAATGTGGGAGTTGAGGGTAATTTACGACGGATTGTGTGTGGTGAATCGGTGGGTACGCTTGTTCAGGGGTAGTCGCTGTTACTGAGGAGACTAAAATACTATGAGTTCTCAATTTGATAACTACAAGGCGCAGTGCGCCAAGGCGATAGAGCACTTCAAGAGGGATCTTGGGCGGTTGCGTTCGGGGCGTGCAACTCCAACTTTGCTTGAGGGGCTACAGGTAGAGTACTACGGCTCTATGGTTCCCCTTCAGCAGCTCGGTCTTGTAGCGGCACCAGAGTCGCGCATGCTCACCATACAGGTTTACGATGCGAGTGCGATTGAGAGTATCGAGAAGGCTATTCGACAATCGGAGCTTGGCTTTAATCCATCGCGTGATGGGGGGCTAATCAGAATCGTTATTCCAGCCCTGAATGAGGAACGTCGTAAGGATCTGATCAAGAAGGTCAATAAGATGTCGGAAGAGACCAAGATCTCTCTGCGTAATCTCCGTCGTGATGAGGTAGAAAACGTTAAGAAAAAGACCAAGGCCAAGGAGATGTCTGAGGACGATTCCCGCCGCGCTCAGGAGGAAATTCAGAAGATTATCGATAGATTTATCGTCGACGTTGATGCTGCTGCCGCAAGCAAAGAGAAGGAGTTGATAGAGGTCTAGCCCTCGTCAGATATCTTATGAGCAGTAACGTAAACGATGCGAGCTTTGCCACTGCAGCAGATAAATCAGTGCTGGGTAATTCAGAAAAGGGTGAGCCGGTTGAGTCTAGTCCTATTCTGGCTCTGAAGGTCGTTCCACGTCACATAGCTATCATCATGGATGGTAACGGGCGCTGGGCGAAGCGCCGGTTTCTTCCCCGTATCGAAGGGCACCGTAACGGCGCCAAGAGTGTCCGTGCCGTTGTAGAGGAGTGCCGCCGCCTAGGGGTGCGTTATCTGACACTATTTGCATTTTCGACCGAGAACTGGCGGCGTCCTCAGGAGGAGGTCGGTGGGTTGATGGGTCTCTTCGTTCAGTACCTTGAGGGCGAGCTTGAGCTGCTGCTTAAACATGATATTCGTCTGCGTGCTATGGGGGACCTAGCACGCTTGCCGCAAGCGGTGCGCGAGATTCTTGAGCGCAACGAGCAGCGGACCAAAGATCTTACTGGAATGGAGCTAATACTGGCGGTATCGTACGGTGGTCGAGATGAGTTGGTGCAGGCTGTTAAGAAGATCGGGCGGGGGATAAAAGCGGGCGAGATTAATCCGGAGGATATCACCGAGGAGTCTTTCTCAAAGGCGCTCTACCTGCCGGATGTTCCGGATCCTGACCTTCTGATTAGGACCAGCGATGAGACTAGAATCTCTAACTTTTTGCTGTGGCAGTTGGCATACTCTGAGATAGTAGTTTCGCCAGTGTTATGGCCGGATTTTTCGCGTGATGAATTTCATAGGTGTCTGAATGTCTTCGCAGGACGTAATCGTAGATTCGGGCTCACGCAGGAGCAGATTAAAGGGGCGTAGTATGAACCTTAATCTCTTCTCGTTTGAGCATAGTGGTGGGCTAAAAGATCGTCTACTGACGGCGCTAATCGTGCTTTCAGTTGCGCTAGCACTTTCGCTACTGGCGATCTATCTGCCCTATGGCCGGCTGCTGTGTGTGGCGTGGGCCATGACGGTGGTGGTGGTAAGTATATTTGAGGTGGTACGGCTCTTCGCACGTAATAACGACACCCTGGCATATCGACCCTTGCACGCTATTATTGTTTACACAGTGCTTGTGTTGCCCGGTCTTGCTGCGGCAAGCGTTGCAGCAACGAGCGTTTTTGGCTACGCAATCGATTGGACTCTGCTCTATCTCTCGCTTCTAGTTGCTGGGGTGGGTCTGGTGATAGTGCAGGTGTTTGAGGGACGAACGCAGCTCGATAACGCATCCCGTTTTGCTGAACGGTACGGAGTGGCGTTTTTGTTACTAGGCGTCTGCGCACCACAACTTATAGTACTAAGCGCGTTACCTAATGGGGTGCAGCTTGTATGGTGGCTCGCGGGGGTAGTTGCGCTCAACGATACGAGCGCTTACTTCGCTGGGCGCGCCTTTGGACGCCATACGATGGCGCCTGCGCTCTCGCCCAAGAAAACAGTGGAGGGTATGCTGACCGGTCTCGTTGTTGGAGCACTAGCCGGCGTAGTCTTATGGAGGTTCCTGTTGGGAGATGGAGTATCGACTGGAAAGCTTGTTTTTATCTCGCTCTTAGCAACTCTCGCGGCGCAGGCCGCCGATCTCTCTAAATCGTACCTAAAGCGCTTGCGTGGTGTTAAGGATACGGGGGCCTTCTTTCCTGGGCACGGCGGAATTCTCGATCGATTTGACGGCATGATCGGGGCCGCTCCGGTAGTTTTGGTAGCGCTGGCGCTACTTGGGGGGCTTTAGTAGCCATGAAACGGATCGCGATCCTCGGTTCAACCGGTTCGATCGGAAGATCTGCGCTGGAGGTAGTGCGGAATCATTCAGAATTCTTCTCAATTGAGCTACTCGTTGCAGGGCAACAGCACCTTGAATTAGCACAACAGATCCGAACTTTACGCCCGGCCATAGCGGGGCTCGCTAATCGTGCCGCTTTTACAGAGCTCTGCCGCGAGTTGGGGGTATCGGATGGGGCATCCCACTGGCAGGACACGCAACTTATCTGCGGAGAGGATCAGATCCTCTCGGCGATTAAGTCCTGTAAGGCCGAGGTCGTGTTGGCCGCTGTTGTTGGAATGGCCGGATTGTCTGGCGTGCTGGCAGCGCTAGAGGCTGGCAAAGACGTAGCGCTTGCTAATAAGGAGAGCCTGGTTGTTGCAGGGGCCCTGGTGCTTGAAAAGGCGCGCCAGAGTGGTGCTAGGATTATCCCCGTTGATAGCGAGCACTCCGCTATCTTTCAGGTGCTACAGGGGGCGCGGCGCTCGGAGCTCTCATGCTTAATCCTAACCGCCTCCGGTGGACCGTTTCTCCATACGCCGCTCGATCAGTTTGCAGGGATAACTCCAGAGCAGGCCCTTAAGCATCCGCAGTGGAGTATGGGGGCCAAGGTAACGATTGACTCGGCTACTATGATGAACAAGGCGCTGGAGGTGATAGAGGCGCGCTGGCTCTTTGATATTTCAAGCGCTGCAATCGAGGTCCTGATTCATCCACAAAGTATCGTGCACTCTATGATACGGCTCAGAGATGAAACGATTCTAGCACAGCTATCACTCCCCGATATGAAGGGGCCCATAGCCTATGCGCTGCGGTACCCAGAAGATCGTCTCCCTGGCATAATGCGTCCATTGGATCTTACAAAGATTAGGGAGCTGACCTTCCTACCGGTAGATGACGAGCGTTTCCCAAGTATTAAACGCGCGCGCGCCTGCCTTGAGGGAGCAGCCGGTGCCTGCGCCGTTCTTAACGCTGCTAATGAGGTTGCGGTTCACCTCTTCCTGAGTCATCGTATACCCTTTACCTCGATTCATATTATCATAGAGCGGGCCTTAGAGCGCTTTGGGGATATGGGGTATGAGTCTCTAGGGGAGCTTATGGAGCTCTGCGCAACGGTCAGTGAGTGGGCGCAGCAGCAGGCGAGTTAGCGATATTTAATTGTAGGTCTTATTATGGGAATCGTATTAGCGATTATTATCCTCGGTATTTTGGTTACGGTCCATGAATTTGGGCACTTCATCGTCGCAAAGTGGTGTGGTGTGGGGGTGCTTGAGTTCTCGGTCGGATTTGGTCCGAAATTATTTGCTTGTACAATTGGCGAAACTACCTACTCGCTACGCGCTATTCCGTTGGGTGGTTTTGTGCGCATGGCTGGAGATGACCCGGGGTTGGTGCATCACGGCAGAGCTCCTGGCGAGCAGGCCGGTGGAGCCTCTCCTATAGAGGGAACGCAGTCTACGCTCTCGCCGGAGCAGGAGCGGTTGTTGCAGGACGAATCGAAGTGGTTTCTTAAGAAGTCCTACCTAGCACGCTGCGCTATTGTTTTGGCTGGGCCAGTATTTAACTTTCTCTTCGCCTGGCTACTTGCTGCGGGCGTGTATTATGTAGTTGGACTACCTCATGTTCAGGACGGACCCGTAACGGTCGGGATGGTTCAGAGCGGGATGCCTGCAGAGAAGGCCGGCATTAAAAGTGGCGACAATGTGCTAACCGTTAATGGACTAACGGTAGCTACCTTTAAGGAATTCGTCGAGATCGTGCGTGGCTCGGGCGGTAAGCCCCTTGAGTTCAAGATTAATCGACCAAAGGAATCTAATGCTGCGGAGTTCGATGCCTTGACCATACAGGTACAGCCAGCCGCAGGCATGGCCGAGCTCGATGTGCTTGAGGGACGAACCGCTGAGACGACCTATCGGATTGGAATCTCTCCGGCGATGCACAACGTTACCTATGAGCCCGTTGGGCTCTTCGGTGCGATGACTGCTGGCAAGGATCAGGTAGTAGGACTATCGCTACAGACCCTGCGGGTGCTTAAGGCGCTACTAACTGGAATTCTTTCGCCAACCAAGACCCTCGGTGGGCCGCTAGAGATTATTAAACAGACAGCTGCCAGCGCTAATGAGGGGATCTTGGCGGTTATAGGGATTATGATCTTTCTTAACGTGAGCCTTGGGGTTATGAACCTGCTCCCCATTCCGGTGCTCGATGGTGGACATCTAACTATATTTACAATCGAGCTTCTGAAGGGCAAACCGCTCAGTATTCGTTTTCAGGAGACAGTGACTCAGATAGGAATGGTGCTCCTTCTAACCCTGATGATATTTGCATTTGGCAATGATCTGGTGCGGTACATCTTATAGATAAAATTGGTATAGAGTGACTAGCGTCGTTTTAGCTATCGATACATCGGGATCTTTTTGTAGCCTCGCGTTGCAAGATAAAGATGCCATCGCTACAGAGCTCTCGTCATCAGGTGAGGGCGATCATTTCGAGCAACTCCCCCGTTTGGTGCAACAGCTTTGCTTAGCAGCCTCTATAGCACTTAGCGATATAGATCAGATTAGGATAGGAACCGGACCTGGCTCCTTTACCGGATTGCGGATCGGACTAAGCTTCGCCAAGGGGCTCGCTAGCTCCCTGCGTATTGGGTTGGTCGGAGCCCCGTCGTTTGATGGGATGGCGGCGGCAGCGCTGCAGGGCGATGCTACAAGTAAGCGGGTCGTGGTGCTCTCAGATGCTAGACGAGACGAGGTTTTCGCTGCCATATATAAGCGTGGGGTTAACGGAGAGCTACTCACAGTAGAGAAGCCCCAGATAGTGCCTATCAGTAGCCTCCTAGAGCCACCCTGGAGTACATTAGAGCAGGGTGGTGATGCGTGGTATTCGCCGCTACGTGACTTCGTTCTGCCGGGAATAGCGCTTCGACCAATGGGGGCCGCTGCGCGTGGGTTGTTAGCGCTGGAGCTACCCAAGGAGCCCTTTTCTCTAGGTGCTATTGCTGCGTTGGAGCCCATATATATTCGGGAGGTTGCGGCCAAAACGATCGAAGAACGTCGATTAGGGGCTTGACACAGCCTTCAACCCTAGTTATGAGAAGGGTGGAAGATGTCTTGAGGCATCCTTCTTTGCGCCGCGGTATATACCGTTTTGGCGTACATATCGTTCAAGCGCATGCACCGTTCAGGTTGAGGCGCTGTACTTCATAAGTTCCATTCAGCATGATTCTGCCAGATTACCTTAATGGATAGGGCTTAAGAGCTAACTTGTAAGTCGTAACACGTAACAATTGTCCGCGTAATAATTGTCCCCGTAATAATCGTCCGCGTAATAATCGTCCGCCTAATAATCGTCTAACCCTACCTGGTTGAATTAAAAAACATGAATCTTAATGAACTAAAGCGACTGAAGCCTGAGGAGCTGATGAAGCTCGCAGCCGAGATGAATATCGAAGCTGCTAATACGATGCGTCGTCAGGAGCTGATCTTCGCTATACTAACAGTACAATCCGAGTCAAACGGCAGCATCTATGCCGGAGGCGTTCTTGAGAGCCTTCCAGATGGCTTCGGATTCCTACGCTCTCCCGATTACAACTATCTGCCAGGTCCAGATGATGTGTACCTCTCCCCAGCGCAGCTCCGCCGCTATGGGCTAAAGACCGGAGACATTATAGAGGGGCAGATCCGTCCACCACGTGAGAAGGAGGGTGAACGTTACTTCGCGCTACTTAAGGTAACCTCGGTAAATTACGACTCGCCAGATGTTCTTAAAACTAAGACCCACTTTGATAACCTTACTCCGCTCTATCCGAATGAGCGCTTAAAGCTTGAGAGCCAGAAGGGGGGCATTTCAACCCGTATCATGGATCTCTTCTGTCCGGTTGGTAAGGGACAGCGCGCGCTGATCGTAGCGCCACCACGTACCGGTAAGACGGTATTGCTACAGAATATTGCAAACGCGATTACTGAGAACCACAAAGAGGTGGTGCTTATAGTGCTTCTGATCGACGAACGTCCTGAGGAGGTGACCGATATGGCGCGCTCCGTTAAGGGCGAGGTGATTAGCTCAACCTTTGATGAGCCAGCTCAGCGTCACGTACAGGTGGCAGAGATGGTTATCGAGAAGGCCAAGCGTTTGGTCGAGCACAAGCGCGACGTTGTAATACTACTCGATTCGATCACCCGCTTAGCGCGTGCCTACAACACGGTAGTTCCGCCGAGCGGAAAGATCCTCTCGGGAGGTGTGGATTCAAATGCGCTGCATAAGCCCAAGAGATTCTTCGGTGCTGCTCGAAACGTTGAGGAGGGTGGTAGTTTAACTATCATCGGTACCGCGTTAATTGAGACCGGAAGCCGCATGGATGAGGTTATCTTCGAGGAGTTCAAAGGAACTGGTAACATGGAGATCGTGCTCGATCGTAAGTTAAACGAGCGTCGTATCTATCCAGCACTCGATCTGAAGGCATCGGGAACTCGCAAAGAGGAGCTGTTGCTAGAGAGCGACGTGATGCAAAAGGTGTGGCTCCTTCGTAAGGTGCTCAACCCGCTTAACACCGTTGAGGCGATGGAGTGGTTGATGAGCAAGATCGAGAACACCAAGAGTAACAAAGAGTTCCTCGATATGATGAAAGGCTAACTAGGGCTGAGAGCAGCAATGTCACCAGACCGGCCCGCTATAAAGATCTTAGCTGTAGATGATACGCCGGAGGGAGCATTTCTTCTGGAGCAGATACTGTCAGCGCGTGGGTATGAGGTGGTGATCGCCACCTCCGGAGCAGAAACCTTAGCCAAGGCCGAGAGTGAGCGACCGGATCTGATCCTGCTCGATGTCGTTATGCCTGGGCCGGATGGTTACGAGGTTACGAAGATCCTTAAATCGAATGCGGAGCTGCGCTATATCCCGATAGTGCTTCTGACCGGTAAGGATGCCCTAAAGGATATTATCTACGGACTCGATCAGGGTGCTGATGACTACGTTTGCAAACCGTACGATGCGCAGGAGCTAATTGCGCGCGTGCATGCTGCTGTGCGTACCAGCAAGCTTTACACTGAGCTACACGATACTAAGCAGGCAAACAACCAACTACAGGCCCGTCTGCAAGAGAATTTCTCCTTTGGTAATATAATCGGAAAGAGCAAAGCGATGGCGGAGCTCTATCAGGTGATGGCAAAGGTTGTTGATAGCGATGTCTCCGTGCTTATAACTGGAGAGTCCGGAACGGGAAAAGAGATGGTAGCAACGGCGTTGCATGTCAACGGCTCACGTAGCGCTAAGGCCTTCGTTGTTCAGAACTGTGCGGCATTTAATGAAAACCTACTGGAGTCCGAGCTGTTCGGGCATGTTAAGGGCGCCTTTACCGGAGCGATGCGCGATAAGCAGGGGCTTTTTGAGGTGGCGGATGGCGGAACGTTCTTTTTAGATGAGCTTGGCGAGATGAGTCCGGCCTTGCAGGTGAAGCTGCTGCGAGTTCTTCAGGACGGTACATTTATGCCGGTTGGTGGCACAAAGATGAAGCAGGTTAATGTGCGCATCATAGCGGCCACGAATAGAAACCTAGAGGAGATGGTCAGGAAGGGCACCTTTCGAGAGGATCTCTACTATCGACTGAACGTAGTTAACCTGATCCTTCCTGCACTCAGGGAGCGCAGCGGTGATATTCCACTTTTAGTTGAATCGTTCCTAACTAAGCTTGCCCACAAGAGCAATCGTGCTCGTAAAGCTATCGCTAAGGACGCCGTTTTTGCCCTTGAAAGTTATGCGTGGCCCGGCAATATCAGGCAGCTTGAGAACGAGCTGCAACGCGCCCACGTTATGAGCGGTAACGACGATATTATTACCCGTAGCTGCCTCTCGCCCTCTATCCTTAATGTTTCAGAGGCAGGTGAGGGGCCTGCCGTAGAGCGCGATGGTCGTCTTAAGGAGGCGCTTGAGGCGCTTGAGCGCGAGATGATTATAGCAGCACTTGAGCGTAGTAAGGGAAACAAGAGTGAGGCGGCGCGTCAGCTCGGAGTTTCGCGTTCTAACCTGATCGCCAAGGCGCAAAGCTTTGGGATGGATAATGAGTAGCGGTAGAGAGCCATGACTAGCGCCGTTCTACTCGTCTCATCGGATCTCTTCTTTATCTCAAAGATTAAGGAGGCCGCTGCCAACTGTTCACTCCAGGTTGTAGTTGCCCGTTCTCAAGTGGCGCTTGAAAAGGCGCTGCTTGAGGCACAGGGGAGCAAGGGGCTGTTTATAATCGATCTTGAGAAGGTTACGGCGCCGCTTGAATTCTTGAGCCGGATTGTAGCGGAGCTATCAGGTAGGGGCTGGAGCTGTGTTAGCTTCTTTTCGCATGTGCACCTTGAGACTGCGGCACAGGCTGAGGCTCTGGCGCTAGGGGAGGTGATGCCACGTTCGCGCTTCGTTAAGGTATTGCCAGATCTTCTGGCCTCCTTGTAACGTTGGGCAAGTCGTTCGATGTAACCGGCCTATCTGTCCCAATTCTTCAGGAGGACCATCATGATCCCTAGAACTATTAAAGCCGTTGCTATCGTAGTCTGTGTGGCTATTATAACGGGTGTTGCCGTTGGAGTATTGCTAGATAGACGTGTTCAGTACGCGACGAGCCGCTCGGAGCCCTCCGATATTGATCGAGCCTCCTTGGACATTTCAAAGCTTAGTAGGCCGTAACTCCACAAACATATCTCTTTATAACGCCGTTTCCTTTAGGTTAGATCTATATTTACCTGCAGCTAATTGCCCCCCTTCTATTCAGCGCTGCATCTTATCATGTAGGGTCGTAAATAGGAGCGGTTAAAGGACAAGGTTGGTCCCATTTAAAATGGAGGCTACTAGTATGATGGATCTGCTCTCACAATCCTGGCTCACCATAGCCCTTCCGGTTGTTATTCTTATAGGTTCGCTGCTTGTCAGCAAACTCCTGAAGCTCTCTCTTATAGGAACTATCATAGCAGCCTGTCTTCCACTTGGGCTGCCCTTTATTGAGTTGCCGTTCTCTGAGTTAATAACTCATCGAAATCCTGAATACCTGATTGGGGCGGGGTGGCTGGTGCTGCTTAGCGTTGCGGTCGGTTGGATACTAGTTCGTCCCCTGGCATCGGCGGCAGTACAGAGCTTCGGTATCGTTAAGCTCTCTTACTGTGTGGTGCTTGCAGCGGCCTTGGTTGTTGTGGCGTTGCTCCTTAGTGATTCAAAGTTGCTTAATACATATGCCCCTGGCTGGCGCGGGACGGCAGGGATAGTGCTGTTGTGTGCCTCCCTCCTAAGCATGTCGTTTGCGCTTGCAAGATTCTTTAAGGCCGCGGTGTTCTTAGCGTTATGGTCCTTCGTGTCCCTTGTATTGGCCAGCGAGATTTTGCTCGGAAAATTGCCGCAGAAGGTGCTACGCGGTGATATCAAACAGATTGAGCAGATGTTTCCATCCCAGAAGCTAAACGCAGTGCTTAAGGGACTTGGCGTTGAGGATGAGATCGCTAGGGTCAAAGAGGTTGTTCTGCAAGAGTCGTAGCAACCTATTCTACAGGCCTGACTCGCGTGTTAGCGGGCACTTCCTTTAAATCGCTCGGTAGCAAGGATCACTAGCGCTACGAGTAGGAATCCAACGCCACCCAGCTCCACTAGTTTATAAAACTCAGTCCGTGATCTAAGACGCCGCAGAAAGACGGTCTCGTTGTGGTTTGGTTCCTGAGTGGTGGCGAGGGTCTGTTTAAGTAGCTCCTCATGGTACGTCACCTTTGAATAGCCGAGGCCGATATTCCCAAGCCCTAGCAGCGTAAACAGTATGGCGCTAAGGCGGTATGTTGTAAGAAGGCGTTTTGAACTCATAGGCTGTAATGCCATAGTTTACCGCATACCACGACCCCGCAAGGTGCCATTTGTGATCAAAAAAGACTAGTGCAAACTGAGGTTTGATTGGTAGAAGTAGCTGGGTGATATGGTAGGGGGACGCAAAAAGTTATTTATTGCCTTATTAGGCGTGGTAACGATCGTGCTAGTCGTGTCTCTGCTATACGTAGTAGTGCCATTTTACTACTATTACTTCGACCTGAGGAATCATATGCGGCAAGCTACAGCAACTGCCGCAGTGTACTCGGATGAGGAGATCCGGCGCTCGCTAATGGAGGTAGTCAGGCAGCATGGAATAACATGTGGTGATCGGGACATGCAGATCCGACGTGAGGGTGGTACTATCAAGCTTTCGTTAAGTTATATAGAGAGGCTTGGATTTACTGTGATGGGGAGCGAGGTTACCCTATATAGTTTGCACTTTAATGCTGCGGCGGAGGGTAGTTTTAGGTAATTGGGGGAATGATTTTTCTATGAACACTAAGTACAAACCGATCCCGCGTGAATGGCAACTAGTTATGGACGAAGAGACCATAGCTCGCGCCATCTCGCGCATGAGCTTTGAGATCTTAGAGAAGGATCGCGATCTTAAGAACCTAGCCATCGTCGGTATTCGTACTGGAGGAGAGTTCCTGGGCAAGCGGCTTCAGGAGGAGATTCAGCGTATCGAAAAGATCGAGGTTCCTTATGGTGTTATCGATATCACCCTCTACCGTGATGATCTCTCTAGCGCACAGTCGCAGCCAACGTTGCGTGGCACCGATCTGCCGTTTAGGATAGCGGGTTCGCGTATTATCCTAGTGGATGACGTTCTTTTTACGGGGCGCACTATCCGTTCAGCGCTTGATGCGATTATAGATTTTGGTCGGCCACACAGGGTTGAGCTGGCGGTTCTGGCAGACCGAGGATATCGCGAGCTTCCGATTCAGGCTGACTATGTGGGCAAAGTTATACCCACGCAACGCTCGCAACTTGTGCGGGTTCGCTTGACTGAGATGGGGTATCGGGATGGCACATACCTAATTGAGCGTGAGGAGAAGTAGGGGGGTGCAGGGAGTCCCACTTATACTCCTAGGCAGGTCGCCTGGTTGATACCAGCAACGAATATCACTAGGGAGCTAAAAAACACCCCTCCAACCCCTTGTAAATTTGGCAGCACTCGGCTTAACTCAACTCTCGATGGTCGACCACTTGTTGGGAATAGAAGGGCTTTCGAAAAACGAAATAAATCGGTACCTCGATGCGGCACATTCGTTTGTAGAGGTATCTGAGCGGGACATCAAAAAGGTCCCAACCCTGCGCGGAAAGACGATAGTCAACATCTTTTTCGAGCCATCCACCCGAACCCTAGCCAGTTTTGATATCGCAGGAAAGCGTCTCTCTGCTGACACTATTAATGTTAGCGCTGGCTCCAGTTCCGTTAAGAAGGGCGAGACCCTACTAGATACAGTACGTACCCTTGAATCGATGAACCCAGATATCTTAGTGATCCGACACTCCGAGAGTGGGGCGGCGCACTTTGTGGCACGTCACCTCCACCGAGCCTCGGTTGTAAACGCAGGGGATGGTGCGCACGAGCATCCAACTCAGGCGCTTTTGGATCTTCTGACCCTGCGCCAGCACTTTGCTAAGAGTAAGCGCAGCATAGAGGGGTTGCGGATCGGATTTGTCGGTGACGTTAGGCATTCCCGCGTTGCTCGTAGTAATATCTGGGCGCATCTTGCGCTTGGTAACGAGGTGCGGCTAGTTGGGCCTCCAACGCTGGTGCCATTTGAAATGTCTGCCGTTTTCGGTGGGGGCTCGGTGCACGTTGTTCATAACATAGTAGATGGGCTGCGCGATCTCGACGTTGTGGTGTGTCTCCGTATGCAGCTCGAACGACAGGACCAGCACTTTATCCCGAGCCTTGATGAGTACAGTAAGGAGTACTGCGTCTCTGAAAAGTTACTGGAGCGCTATGCGCCAGAGAGCGTAGTGCTGCACCCCGGGCCGATCAATCGTGGGACTGAGATCTCTGGCGAGGTGGCGGATGGGCCACGCTCATTGATTAGGCAACAGGTTAATAACGGCGTAGCGGTTAGGATGGCGGTGCTCTACCTCTTGGCGCGTAGCGCACAGTCGCATGAGGAGATAATCAAATGAGTATCCTAGCTCCGATAGTTATTCAGGGGGGAACGGTTATCGATGCCGCCACGGATCGTGAGGGGTTATTCGATATCCTCGTTCAGGATGGCAGAGTTGCCGCAATTGAGAAGCCTGGGGTGTTACAGAGTCATGCTACGGCCGAGAAGATCGATGCCAAAGGTCAGTGGGTAATACCGGGTTGTATCGACCTGCACGTGCATCTGCGTGAGCCGGGAGAGGAGTGGAAGGAGACAATTCAGACCGGCGCTGAGGCGGCGGTGCTCGGTGGATTTACCAGTATCTGTTGTATGCCGAACACCAAGCCGGCCAACGATTCGGCCGAGGTAACGCGCTTTATTTTAGAGAAAGCAAAGGCTGCCGGTGCAGCTAGAGTTCTGCCGATAGGTGCGATCTCAATGGGGCGCAAGGGGCAGCAGCTTGCTCCGTACTCAGAGTTAGCGAAGGCTGGATGTGTGGCGTTTTCAGATGACGGCGATCCGGTTGCGGATGCTGGTCTGATGCGGCGCGCTTTGGAGTGGTGCTTGATGCTTGGGCTACCACTTTCGTGTCACGAGGAGGACAAGAGTTTAAGTTGCGGTGGGTGTATGAACGAGTCCCCACTCTCGCTCCGTCTTGGGCTGAATGGGTTTCCGGGTATCGCTGAGGATGTGATGATCGCGCGCGATATAGAGCTGGCCCGTTTTACAAAGGGCAGGGTTCATATCTGCCACGTCTCTACGGCGCGTGGCATTGAGCTTATCCGTCGAGCAAAGAACGATGGAATTAATATAACGTGTGAGGTTGCTCCGCATCACTTGGTGCTCGATGAGACTAGCGTTAGTAGCTACGATACGAACTATAAGATGATGCCACCCCTTAAGCCCTGCGAGGATATTGAGGGACTTTTTAAGGGGATTGAGGATGGAACCGTCGATGCTATCGCAAGCGATCATGCTCCGCACGATCTCGATAGTAAATTAGTCGAGTTCTCGCGCGCTACGGTGGGGATACTGGGGTTACAAACCAGCCTGCCGTTATTCGTAGAGCTGTGTTCCCAGGGTAAGGTCTCTCGGCGCCGGATGGTTGAGCTGCTCTGTTACGGACCGGCGCGATCTTTTGGGCTCTCTTCTGGAACTCTGCGTGTCGGCAGTGAGGCGGATATTACCGTGCTAGATCCGAAGCGTCGTTGGCGCTTTGCGGTTGAGCAGGTTCGTTCAAAATCAAAGAATAGTCCATTTCTCGGTCGTGAGTTAATGGGATTGGCTACGCATGTGCTCGTAGCTGGTCGGCGTGTTGTTCGAGATGGAAAATTGGCGGCTGAGCAGACTGAGCAGCAAGATATTCGGGGTTAGTATTTGTGATGAGAAGCGAGAGGAGACAGATACAGGAGGCTAGGGGAGAGCAGGGCTACTTAGCACTTGCAGATGGACGGATCTTTAAGGGGCGCTGCTTCGGCGCGCTGCGCGGGCCCTCTAATCCGGTTGAGGGGGAGGCGGTATTTAACACCTCTATGTACGGCTATCAGGAGATTTTGACGGACCCGAGCTATGCCGGGCAGATTATGTCCTTTACCTATCCGCATATTGGAAATGTTGGATGTAACGAAGAGGATGTTGAGTCTTCAAAGGTATACACCGAGGGTATCATCGTGCGGGCAGCACATAAGACTCCTTCAAATTTTCGCGCAACGATCTCACTTCCTGCCTACTTAGCACGACACGGTGTAATGGGGATTGAGGGGATCGATACGCGCGAGATCGTATCGCACCTGAGGGATAACGGCGCTCAGATGGCGGTCATGGCGGGTGGATTGGATCTAAATCCAGATGAGTTGGTCGATCGTGCCAAGAAGCTCAGCTCTATGGAGGGGCGAGATTACGTACGGCAGGTTGCTTGCAAAGAGATCTATACCTGGGATGCACCCTCCTGGACCCTCAAAGATGGTAATTCACGGCGCTTATCGCAGGAGCAGCTCGTTGCGCGACCGCACGTTGTAGCGATTGATTGCGGCATCAAGATAAATATTTTGCGGCTTCTGATCGATGTTGGATTTCGTGTAACGGTAGTTCCTGCTGGAACTACGTCGGCAGATATTATGGCGCTCAGGCCAGATGGGCTCTTTCTTTCTAACGGCCCTGGAGATCCAGGCACCCTTGGTTATGTGGTAAAGCCTGTGCAGGAGCTGCTCGGTAAGGTACCTATGTTTGGGATCTGCCTTGGCCATCAGATCCTTGGACAGGCGCTTGGTGGAAGCACCTACAAGCTTAAGTTTGGGCATCGTGGTGGTAATCATCCGGTGCGGGACGAGACCACCGGTAAGGTTGAGATTACGGTTCAGAACCACGGCTTTGCGGTTTACAAGCAGGGCTTGTCGAAGGATGTTTTTGTCTCGCATATTAATCTTAACGATCAGACGATTGAGGGCTTAGAGTCCAAGCAGGCTCGCATCTTCTCGGTGCAGTATCATCCTGAAGCCTCACCGGGGCCGCACGATTCGCGCTATCTTTTTCAGAGATTCCATGACCTGGTATTGGGAACTGAGTAGCTAATTTGAGGACTTATGCCAAGAAGAAACGATATAAAATCGATATTGCTTATAGGCTCTGGGCCGATAGTAATCGGACAGGCGTGTGAGTTCGATTATTCGGGCACACAGGCCATTAAGGCTCTGAAGAACGAGGGGTATCGGGTCATCCTTGTTAACTCGAATCCGGCAACTATAATGACCGATCCTGAGTTTGCAGACAGGACCTATATCGAGCCGATTACGGCTGATTTCGTAGAAGAGATCATTAGGATTGAGCGTCCAGACGCTGTGCTTCCGACTATGGGGGGGCAAACTGCGCTTAACATTGCGCTGGAGCTAGATGAGCGTGGGGTATTTGAACGCTACGGCTGTGAGCTGATCGGCGCCAAGATAGACGCTATCAAGACAGCAGAAGATAGAGATCTATTTAAAAAAGCGATGGATCAGATCGGGCTAGAGTCGGCGCGCTCGATAATTGCAACCTCTATTGGGGAGGCTGAAGATGCGGCCAAGAAGCTCGGATATCCATTGGTGCTACGGCCCTCTCGTACGCTTGGTGGAACGGGGAGCGGTATTGTATATGCGCCAGATGAGCTGCACCGTAAGGTTGCGATAGCGTTGGCAGCGAGTCCTAACCGTGAGGTTCTGGTTGAGGAGTCGTTGCTTGGTTGGAAGGAGGTCGAGCTTGAGGTCATGCGCGATCTTAAGGACAACGTTGTGATCGTCTGTGGTATTGAGAACTTCGATCCGATGGGGGTTCATACCGGAGATTCGATCACAGTTGCACCGATTCAGACCCTGACAGACAAGGAGTATCAGTTACTGCGCGATGCGGCCATCAAGGTAATTCGTCGGATCGGTGTTGATACCGGTGGATCGAACGTGCAGTTTGCGCTTAATCCAACTAACGGTCGCATAATTGTAATCGAGATGAACCCACGTGTTTCGCGCAGCTCAGCGCTGGCATCAAAGGCGACCGGATTTCCTATTGCAAAGATCGCAGCCAAGCTAGCTGTTGGATATACCTTAGATGAGATTCCTAACGATATCACACGCGAAACGCCGGCCTGTTTTGAGCCCTCAATTGATTACGTTGTGGTAAAGATCCCGCGCTTTAACTTTGAAAAATTTCCGATGGCTGACCGCGCGCTCGGAACTCAGATGAAATCGGTAGGAGAGGTGCTTTCGTTCGGTGCGACATTTAAAGAGGCGCTGCAAAAAGCGATCTGCTCAATGGAGCTTGATACCTACGGATTCGATCGTTTCAAACTGACCAAGGATCTCGGCCGTGGTGAGTTGCTTGAGGCCTGTTCGATCGGTGCGCCAGACCGTCTATGGCTTGTTGGAGAGGCCTTCCGCGCTGGGTTCTCGATGCGCGAGCTGTTCCAGGCAACTAAGATTGATCCCTGGTTCCTGGGGGAGATTGAGGAGATTATTCAACAGGAGCAGCAGCTCTCTGGTACTAAATTTGCGACACTTTCAGCGGATGAGCTACGCGAGTTAAAGTCTCAGGGCTTCTCCGATCGTAGAATTGCGGGACTGACGCAGAGTCGTGAGATAGAGGTCCGCGCAAGACGAAGGCAGTTCGGTATTAAGCCCTCCTTTAGGAAGGTCGATACCTGTGCGGCGGAGTTCGTTGCAAATACCCCCTATCTATACTCAACCTATGGCGGAGTATCAGAGGCGCCCCCTACCGATAAAAAGAAGATCATTATTTTAGGTGCAGGGCCTAACCGTATCGGACAGGGTATTGAATTTGACTACTGTTGTGTTCACGCAGCGATGGCGCTTAAAGCCGATGGTTATGAGACCATAATGGTAAACTGCAATCCTGAAACTGTTTCTACCGATTATGATACTAGCGATCGGCTCTACTTTGAGCCCCTGACCGTCGAGTCGGTAATGAATATAGTTGACCGTGAGCAGCCCTACGGTGTCATAGTTCAGTTCGGTGGGCAGACCCCTCTGCGCATATCAGGCGAGTTAGCGGCGCTCGGGGTGCCTGTAATCGGAACCTCCGTAGATTCAATTGATGCGGCAGAGGACCGCGAGCGCTTCTCTGCACTGGTGGAAGCTCTCAAATTAAAGCAGCCCCAATATGCAACGGCGCGTTCTACAGAGGAGGCGCTTAAGGCGGCCAGAAAGGTCGGATTTCCCCTTATGATTCGCCCCTCCTTCGTTCTTGGTGGTCGTGCGATGCGGGTTATCTACTCAGAGGAGGAGGTGCTTAGCTACATGCATGAGGGGGTCGAGGTATCACACGATCGGCCCGTTCTGCTTGATAGGTTTCTCGATGGCGCTATCGAGGTCGACGTTGACGCTGTCAGTGATGGCAAGCAGGTTATGATTGCAGGGGTGATGGAGCATATAGAGCCGGCCGGTATTCACTCCGGTGATAGCTCATGTTGCTTACCTCCACAGACGTTAAGTAGGGAAATAATTGAGGAGTTAAAGCGTCAGGCGCGGCTTTTAGCTGCAGAGCTGCAGGTCGTTGGATTGATGAACATCCAGTTTGCGGTGGCCAAGGGTGGAGAGATCTATATCCTTGAGGTTAATCCACGCGCATCAAGAACGGTGCCATTTGTCAGCAAGGCGACCGGCATTCCATGGGCCAAGGTTGCATCACGGGTGATGGCTGGAAAGAGTTTAAAAGAGATCGGGGTACGGGAGTGTGAGCCCAAGGGCTATGTTTCGGTCAAGGCCTCTGTTTTTCCGTTCAGTAAGTTTCCAGGGGTTGATACGATCCTTGGTCCTGAGATGAAGTCAACGGGAGAGGTGATGGGGTTGCACACCAACTTTGGTGGGGCCTTTGCAAAGAGCCAGTTTGCAGCAAACATTACGTTGCCTACTAAGGGCGCAGTGTTTCTCAGTATCAAGGAGGAGGATAAGGAGGGGTTGGGCGCCATCGTCGAACGCCTTGCAAAGCTTGGCTTCTCGATCATTGCGACGAAGGGCACCGCACAGTACCTAACGAAGATGGGTTTCAGGGTAGAGATAGTGAATAAGGTCAGGGATGGATCTCCGCACGTTGTCGACAAGCTTGGTAGGGGGGAGTTGGTGCTAGTTATCAATACTCCGGAGGGTGGTTCAAAGCCCAATATGGATTCAAAATCGATCAGAATTGTTGCGAACGAGCTCCGAATTCCAACCTACACAACCATCGCCGCTGCCGGGGCCGTCTCTCAGGCGCTAGAGATGGTAAAGGATAGCAGTTTTCTGACGGTAAAGGCGCTGCAGGATTACTACGAGATTAATTAGCAGGGATGATAAGTATTCACCCCTAAAATGAGCATCTCTAATCAGGAGACGATGTTGTTATTATGATAGGTAGCATTCAGTGCGTATTGTGCTGCTATCTCAGCAAGATTAATTTTTATCTTTGTTAGCGCCAGTTTGATAATGGGTAAGGGGTACTCTAAACGTGAGGCTGTGCTTCCTACCGATAGACATGCAGCTTCAGTTAAGGCATTAAAATCAGCGCGTTCAATCGCTTCACGCATCTTAGAAATCTGTCTTAGATGCGTAGGCAGCTTCTCTATCGTATCAGTAATACAGTCAGGAATATCGGTAGCAGGCGGAAATATGCTAGCAACCTTATTAGGAAATTCAAGTGTAGCGGACACCTGCTCTATAAATTCGCGTGCATTATCTATATGAAAGCTTCGATTCACTGATGTTTTCGCTTTGTCTATTTCCCCAAAGGCGGCCCATAAACAGAGTGTAGAGCTGTGAAGGTTCGTGTATATGAAGGATAGACTATCGTAACGTCGGAAAAGAACGCTCTCATCAGCAGTGTACATCTTGGCAACACCGCTAGGCACCGACGGCATGACCAAGAAGTCCGTGGGACTCTCCTGTTTTACCCTTAGATTACTGGGAAGAAACACCATATGTGTACCTTGGCTACGGTAGCAGATCGCTACTCATTGCAGAGAGAGCATAAGTTTCAGTTGATGAGACCCATAATATAACATGCGTATCTGCCACCGCAAATCTACCTAAAAACAACCGCCTTAATCAATAGTTTCGTTATCTTAGCGGCATAAATAACACGGAAAGGTGGTTTTTGCTCTGTAATATGGCCGGGTTGTGGGCATTTACAGCCTGAAGAGGCTTTGCTAGTGTCCATAATACCGTAGAAATATCGGTCGTTTATCCATCCAGGGGGCGCCGTAGTTAAGGTGTCCATCAGCTGATAGGGAGTTTGTATTTATGGCTCGAATTACCGTTGAAGATTGCCTCGTCCAAGAGAATAACCGTTTCTCATTAGTGCAGCTTGCATCCAAGCGTACTAAGCAGATTCTACAGGGTGGCACGATTCAGATCGCTGATAGAAGGAACAAGGCTGTAGTGACAGCACTGCGTGAGATCGCAGCCAGCAAGGTTCGCTTCATGACCCCAGAAGAGACGGAGGCATACGAGGAGCAGCGTGCACGTGAGCTCGAGGCTCAGCGCTCAGTAGAGATAGCGGAGCGTGAGCGTCGTCCAGAGATCGGAGCAGGGCTCTTCTCTAATGGCGGCGATGTGCGTTCGGTGGATTTTCTTAAGGACTCTCTGATGAAGACCGGATCTCTGCCTGCGTCTGATGACGAGAACGAGGTATAGTTGCTTCTCAATACTGATCGAATAGAGGGCTAGGGCGTTCATCATGTCCTTTGAGCAGATCGCTGAGGCTGTTAAAAAATATCATCCGACTCCGGATCTAGTTACCTTAAAAAAAGCATATGACTTTGCAGTCGAGTGCCACGCCGGACAGGTGCGTGCATCGGGTGATCCGTACTTTAAGCACGTCGAAGAAACGGCGCTGTTAGTATGTCAACTAAAGCTTGATGAGCCATCAGTAATTGCCTCTCTGCTGCACGATACGATTGAAGATAGTGAGATAACGCGAGAGGAGATTCAGAAACATTTCGGCCCAGGGGTGGCCGATATAGTTGAGGGGGTAACCAAGCTTACCCGTATTGAGTTTGAATCGCGCGAGGAAAAGCAGGCCGAGAACTTCCGTAAGATGCTGCTTGCGATGGCCAAGGATATCCGAGTGGTGCTGGTTAAGCTTTGCGACCGTCTGCACAACATGCGAACGCTCAGTTTTTTTAGCGAGGATAAGCAGCGGCGTATCGCAACCGAGACTCAAGAGATCTACGCACCACTGGCGAACAGGCTTGGTATTCACTGGCTGAAATCAGAGCTAGAGGATCTTTGTCTCCTTTATCTTCGTCCAGAGATGCATGCGCAGATTAATCAATACATTACAACGACAGCCCCAGAGCGTGATGCCTATGTTGAGCGCGTAACACAGGAGATTCAAAAGCAGCTTGCAGAGGCAGGGGTCTCAGCTGCAGTAAAGGGGCGCGGTAAGCACCATTACTCGATCTGGCAGAAGATGGATCGTGATAAACTCTCATTTGAAGAGGTCTACGATCTGCTTGGATTCAGGGTGGTGGTTCCAACTGTACGTGCCTGTTATGAGTCGCTCGGTGTTGTGCACTCAACCTGGAAACCTGTTCCTGGACGCTTCAAAGACCTGATAGCCATGCCCAAGCCAAACATGTATCAGTCGCTCCATACTACGGTGATCGGCCCGGATGGTCAGCGCATTGAGATTCAGATTAGAACCCCAGAGATGCATCGTATTGCTGAGGAGGGGATCGCTGCACATTGGCGTTACAAGGAGGGCGAGGGTGCGCCAACTTTTGATCTGCAGTGGGTCAAGGAGCTTGTTGAAACGCAACAATATCTCAAGAATCCCGATGAGTTTATCCAATCTGTTAAGGGCGAGCTTTATCCTGAAGAGGTATTTATCTTCACGCCAAAGGGGGATCTCGTACGTCTTTCGTCCGGCGCGACCCCAGTTGATTTTGCATACTCGGTTCATACCGATGTTGGCCACCATACGATAGGCGCACGGGTAAACGGGCAGATGGTTTCACTTGAGCATGTGCTTTCAAATGGTGATACCGTTGAGGTTATCACCTCTAAGAACCATGTGCCGAGCAAGGACTGGCTTAAGTTCGTACGCTCTACAAAGGCCAAGCAACGCATAAGAGCCTTCCTTAAGGCCGATGAGAATGTTCGCTCGCTGGCGCTCGGTATAGAGATCCTCTCTAAGGACCTACGCAAGGTCAAACTGAGCGTTAAGAAACTTGAAAAGGATGGTCGACTTCTACAGGTGGCTAACGATCTTGGCCTGAAAACAGAGGGCGAGCTATTCGCCGGTGTTGGGTACGGGCGTATCAGCACTGCAAAGATTATAGCCAAGCTGCTTCCAGAGGGCACCAATGTTGAGGAGAAGTTAACGGCAACAGCTACGCCGATGCAGCGCATCTTCCAGCGCGCAGCACTATCTAGCCGTGAGCGTATCGGTGTGCAGGTCTCCGGTATTGATAATATCCTGGTACGGTTTGCGAAATGCTGCGAACCACTGCCGGGAGATCGGATCGTTGGATTTATCACACATGGGCGCGGCGTAACGGTACATAATGCTGACTGTGGGCAGATACTTAATAGCGATCCGCAGCGGCGTGTGGATGTCAACTGGGATAAGGTCGTAAAAACCTCTCGTCGTGTGCGCATTACGGTTGCATCGCAGGACCAGATGGGACTACTTGCGAATGTGACCCAGGCTATTACCGCAAATGGAGCTAATATTACCAGCGCACAGATCAAGACCGAGCATGGTAGAGCAGCTATTAATTTTGAATTAGTTATCGATGATGCTCAACAGCTGCATAAAATAAAGCGGGCGATTGAAATGGTGCCCGGCGTTATCAAGGTGGAGCGGGTGCGACACCTTTCGCCATCTTCCAGTGCAGACGATATGGAGAATGATGCGTGAAGAGGTTGCTTCTGACGCTTGCACTAATCTTTTTTACTGCGCCGTCACTATACGCAGCCCCTTCTGTAGTTGCATCCCGTACGCAGGATGAGCAAAGTACTATCGACACTTACAAGCGTGCTAATCAGTCGGTGGTCTTTATTACCACCCGTACGTTCGTAGTTGATTCATTTACGTTCTTTGATGAGCTTAAGCCGCAAGAGGGAACTGGCACTGGAACTATAGTCGATGTGCAACGTGGTATAGTACTTACGAACCTGCATGTAATCGAGGGCGCGTTGGAGTCTGGGGGCAGCGTTGAGATTATGCTCCCTAATGGACACAACAGTAAGGCGAAGCTGCTTGGTTTTGATGTAGAGAGCGATATCGCTGTGTTGCAGCTCTCAGAGATCCCGAAGAGTATCGTGGCGCTGCCATACGGTGATTCATCGCGGCTTGAGGTTGGTCAACGGGTGCTCGCCATCGGAAATCCGTTCGGGCTTTATCGCAGTTTGACAGCCGGAATTATCTCCTCACTCGATCGAACCATGAAGACCCCGAGGGGCGCACTTTTAAAGGATCTGATTCAGACCGACGCTTCGATTAATCCGGGGAATTCCGGTGGCCCGTTACTTGATTCTGAGGGGAGGTTAATCGGAATAAATACGGCTATCTTAAGTCAATCTGGAGATTCTGCCGGGATCGGATTCGCAGTACCGATTAATAGCATAAAACGCATCCTGCCTGAACTAATATCGACCGGAAAGGTCAAGCGCCCCCGCATGGGATGGCAGTTAGTTGATACCGATCAAGGTCCTATGGCGCTCAGAACGATGGCAGATGGGGCGGCTGAGCTGGGGGGTATTAAAGCCGTTGAACGGGAGCTAAGTGAGAGGGGCTTCGTGCGGGGATATCAACGCGATATAGAGGGGGCGGACCTTATTTATAAAGTAAATAGAGAAAGAGTTCACAATCGAGATGAGGTGGAGGATAGTATCCGTCGATCGGCACGCTTAGAGAGTATCCGCTTTACTCTGCGGCGTGGGGGCATGTACGGGAAGGAGCGAGAGATATCAATCGTTCCGAAGTGGGAATAGATCCTAGCAGATGAAGATTAAAGTTCTTTCAGATACGGTAATTAATCAGATCGCAGCGGGCGAGGTGGTCGAGCGTCCATCATCGGTTGTGCGCGAGCTGGTAGATAATGCCGCTGATGCTGGCGCTAAGGATATCTGCGTAACCTTAGAGGCTGGAGGTCACAGCCGCATGCGTGTGCGTGATGATGGCTGCGGTATGACCCGTGATGAGGCCATCCTCGCGTTTGAGCGACACGCCACCTCGAAGGTCTCTGCAATCGAGGATCTGCTTAACCTGGCAACGCTCGGATTTCGCGGTGAGGCGCTCGCCTCTATCGCCGCCGTCTCTAAGGTCAAGCTTATAACTAGGAGCCGTGAGGCAGAGGTTGGAACCTCGATTACATTCAGGGGTGGAAAGCTCATAGATGTGCAGAGTTGCGCTTGGAACGAGGGGACCGAGATCGAGGTTGAGCACCTATTTTTTAATACACCTGCACGCAGAAAGTTTCTAAAGTCGCCCCGTGCTGAGCTGGCCCGTATTCGCACCTGGCTAATGCAGTCAAGTTTAGGACGGTTCGACGTACGATACCGATTGATATCGGATGGAGATGAGGTGCTGAACTTAGCACGGGCTAGGAGCATCGCTGAACGGGGAGCGCAGGTGTGCGCTGGGGACCTTATGCCGGTAGCGCTCGAAGAGGGTGGCATCTCGGTAACCGGTATGGTCGGCCATCCTGGGCAGGCGCTAGCTGATTCAACTGGACTTAGCATCCTTATTAATGGACGACTCGTCTCTGACAAATTGGTTGTTAGGGCGGTGCGTGAGGGCTACGACTCGATGTTAAAGGACCGTGAGTTCCCGGTCGGATATATCTCGCTCGCTCTTCTAGCGGAGGACGTCGATGTAAACGTGCACCCGCAGAAAAGTGAGGTCCGTTTCAGGCATCCTAACCAGATCTTTGCTGTGGTTCGTGGGGCGGTGCTGGCTGCGGTGCGGGGTATTCGTCAACCGATGTCGTTTGCTGCCGCTACTGTGGGTAACATGGCTACGCCCCCTGTGTTGATCTATCAGGGAGCAGTTGTAGGGTCACCGCAGCCGCTAGTGTTTGAGGCCCCGCGTTCGCTTGAGGACATGGTAAGGGAGGTTTTTCCTGACCCACCACGCTCCTTACTAGCTTCTGGGCAGCCAGTACAGAGGCAACCCTCCTTCTTTAAGCTTGAAGCGCCAGAGGGCTACGCAAATCCAAACCGTTATAGCAGCCCTCATAATACGGGGCCGTTTCGTTTCTCTGACATGCGCTACGTCGGGCAGGTGCTTGAGTGTTATCTGATCTGCGAATTAAACGACAAACTGGTAGTGCTTGATATGCACGCGGCACATGAGCGGGTCAATTATAATAAGATCCGACGCGCACGAGCAGAGCACACCCTGCAGGTACAGAAGCTCCTTATTCCGGAGGTTGTGCAGCTTACAGAGGAGCAGGTTACGGTGATTATGGAGCAGGAGGATGCGCTTAAGGCCCTCGCGTTTGAGGTAGAGCAGCTCTCTAGTGATACCGTTCGGGTGTGTGGAGTGCCGGGAATAATTTCACACCTTCGTCCAGCGAGTCTGATTAAGGAGTTCGCAGTTGAGCCGGTTATCGCTGGGTGGCGTGAGCGGCTTGAGGAGCGGATCGATCATATGGTGGCCCGTATCGCCTGTCACGCCAGCGTTCGCTCAGGTGATACGATGTCGCGTCCAGAGGCGTATGCGCTCTTTGTGCAGTTAGATGATGCAGAACTTTCCGCGGCCTGTCCGCACGGCAGGCCGGTGGTGACAGAATTTAGTCGTGATGGCGTAGAGCGGTGGTTCGGAAGGGACCGTTAGCTCATGACTATCCCCTACAAGACCGTCGCGGTGTGTGGACCAACCGCTGCTGGTAAAAGTGCGCTCTCGATATCGCTTGCACGCGCCCTTGCTGCAGAGGTAGTTAACGTTGATTCGGTGCAGCTCTACAAGGGGTTCGATATAGGCTCGGCAAAGCTAACAGAGCGTGAGCGGGGCGGGGTCTCGCACCATCTGCTCGATATCTTTGAGCCCACGACGCCGGTCAACGTGGCGCTTTTTAGAGCTGCGGCGCTTGATGCGATTAGTAACATCTCAGCCCGTGGTAAGATCCCGCTATTAGTTGGGGGTTCTGGGATGTATCTGACGGTTCTGCTGCATGGGTTGGCGGATGTTCCGGCAACTCCTGTAGAGATCCGAGAGGCGATCGCTATGCTTAGTCCAGAGGGGAGGTATGCCGAGCTTTCAGTAGCGGATCCGCAAACTGCAGAGCGTCTTAATCCAGGGGATCTTCAACGCGTTTCGCGAGCACTTGAGATCGTGCGGGTAACGGGCAAAAAGCCGAGCGAGCTATTTGCACAGCATAACTTTGCGCCAGTGGAGGTCGTTTCACTGGTGCTTGTAATCTGTCGACCCCGTGATGAGCTGTATAAACGGATCGAGGCGCGCTCTGCGTTGATGGTAGAGGGGGGGCTAGTTGAGGAGAGCCGCAATCTTCTTGAGCGCTATGGAGAGGTGTCAGCTCTGAATACCCTTGGTTATAAACAGGCCTGCGATCTACTTAAGGGGAAACTTGAGCTTAAGAACCTTGCTGCTGAGATATCGCTGCATACTAGACGGTTCGCCAAGAGGCAGATGACCTACTGGCGTAATGAGCCGCTTAAACGGGGCTGGCTAGTAAGACCGGGTCCTCAGGAGCTGGCACAGGAGGTAACTGGATTTGAATCCTTTCCTGCCCGCGCACAGTCACGCATAAAGAGCTTTCGCACCTTTGCCCTAACGCCAGCTGCCTTAGAGCAGGCTGTTAAGCAGCGGCTAGAGGAGCCTCTGGAGCGGACAGAGGTTTGGTATATCGTTTCTGCGGAAACTAATTCCAACTAATTCGAACACCTTTATTACGATTTTGACTAAGGAATGGGTAAGGACGATCATCTATACATAACAGCTATAGATGGGTGTCTTGTGAGCAGTAGGACTGAAGAAAAATTTACCAGAAAGCTAGAGGATCCCTTCTATAAGGAGTCTATTAAGATTAGCGATCTTCCGCTCGCCAAGCTTCTAAATCAAATCAAAAAGGTAGCTTCGAGCATAGATAACGAAGCCGATAAAGAGCAGTTCTTAAGTGAGGTATTGTGCAAGAGCTTCTTTAGCTTTTACCGCGCCGGCAAATCTTCTAGTATAACGACACTTCTAAAAAGCGCCACAGATCTGAAGGAACTACAGGCATCAAGTTGGAAGCTTATAGAGTGGTATGCAGAACACCCCCTACGGGCATCAATATCTAGCATGTATAATAATCTAGGGATGCCGGACAGGAGAGAGGTCGAAGAACTAGTAGCGTGGTGTTCAGACGATAAAGGTAAGCTTAATGAAAAGCTCTTTAGCTCCATTACCGGGATGCAGGCTGGCAGTGGCTCGCCGGATCTCAAAGCTCTAGGGGCATTAAAAGATTTCTGCATAGAGAATGATACGTTTAATCAGGATCTCTTTCGCTCTATTACCGGCATGCAGGCTGGCTGTGGCATCCCGGATCTCAAATCTCTAGGGGCATTAAAGGATTCCTGCGCAAAGAATGATACGTTTAATCAGGATCTTTTTCGCTCCATTACCGGGATGCAGGCTGGCCGTGGTATGCCGAATCTTTCAGCTCTTACGGCATTAAAAGATTTTTGCATAGAGGATGAAAAGTTTAATCAGACCCTCTTTAGCTCGATTACTGGGATGCAGTGTCGGTGTGGTGTACCGATGCTCTCAGAGCTAACGGCATTAAAGGATTTCTGTACAGAGAATGATAAGTTTAATCAGGCCCTCTTTAGCTCGATTACCGGGATGCAGGGTGGCTGTGGTATGCCGAAGCTCTTAGATCTAGAGGCATTAAAGGGTTTCTGCACAGAGAATGAAAAGTTTAATCAGGCACTATTTAGCTCAATTACCGGGATGCAGTATGGCTGTGGCGTGCCGGATCTCGAAGATTTAGAGGCATTAAAGGATTTCTGCACAGAGAATAGACAGTTTAATCAGGATTTCTTTCGCGCGATTACCGGGATGCAGAATGGCTATGGCGTGCCAGATCTCGAAGATCTATCGGCATTAAAGGATTTCTGCACAAAGAATAAAGAGTTTAATCAGGATCTCTTTCGCTCCATTACCGGGATGCAGGCTAGCTGTGGCGTACCAGATCTGAAAGAGCTATCGGCATTCAAGGATTTCTGCACAAAGAATGAAGAGTTTAATCAGGCTCTCTTTCGCTCCATTTGCGGTATGCAGCGTGGCAAGGGCGTTCCGAATCTCAAAGCTCTAGCTGCATTAAAGGATTTCTGCACAGAGGGCGAAGACTTTAATCAGGCCCTCTTTAGCTCCATTACCGGGATGCAGAATAGCCGTGGTGTGCCGGATCTTAAAGCTATAGGGGCATTAAAGGATTTCTGCACAGAGGATGGAGAGTTTAATCAGGAGCTCTTTAGGTGGAGTGTCCAGAGACAACACAAACTGGGCATCCCCAGTTTAGAGGAGTTCAAGCACTTAAAAGCGTTATACTACGAGCAAACTGCTGCGTAGATAAGATAATTGTTACGGCAGCTATAGGGGTATCTCTTGTGAGCAGTAGGATCGAAGAAAAATTTACGAAGAAGCTAGAGGATTCCTTCTACAAGGAGTCTATTAAGATTAGCGATCGTCCGCTCGCTATACTTCTCGATCGAATCAGAAAGGTAGCTTCGAGCATAGATAATGAAGCCGATAAAGAGCAGTTCTTAAGTGATATACTGTGCAAGAGCTTCTTTAGTTTTTACCGCGCCGGAAAATCCACCAGTATAACGGCGCTTGTAAACAGTACAACACGCCTGAATCAACTACAGGCAGCAAGTTGGGAGCTGATAGAGTGGTATGCAGAACACCCACTACGGGCATCAATCTCTAGCATGTACGCTAATCTAGGCATGCCGGACAGGAGAGAGGTCGAAAAACTAGTGGCGTGGTGTTCAAAGGATACAGCTGAGTTAAATCAAAAGCTCTTTCGCTCTATTACCGGGATGCAGGCTGGCTGTGGTGTGCCGGATCTAAAATCTCTAGGGGCATTAAAGGATTTCTGCATAGAGGATGAAAAGTTTAATCAGGCACTCTTTAGCTCTATTACCGGGATGCAGGCTGGCTGTGGCGTGCCGGATCTCAAATCTCTAGGGGCATTAAAAGATTTCTGCATAGAGGATGAAAAGTTTAATCAGGATCTCTTTCGCTCTATTACAGGGATGCAGGCTGGCTGTGGCGTGCCGGATCTAAAATCTCTAGGGGCATTAAAGGATTTCTGCATAGAGAATGAAAAGTTTAATCAGGATCTCTTTCGCTCTATTACCGGGATGCAGGCTGGCTGTGGTGTGCCGGATCTTGAATCTCTAGGGGCATTAAAGGATTTCTGCATAGAAAATAGAGAGTTTAATCAGGTTCTCTTTCGCTCGATTACCGGGATGCAGAATGGCAGTGGAGTGCCGGATCTCAAATCTCTAGGGGAATTAAAGGATTTCTGCGTAGAGAATGAAGAGTTTAATCAGGATCTCTTTCGCTCTATTACCGGGATGCAGGGTGGCTACGGCGTGCCGGATCTCGCAGCTCTAAAGGCATTAAAGGGTTTCTGCATAGAGGATGAAAAGTTTAATCAGGGTCTATTTCGTTCCATTACTGGGATGCAGAATGGCTACGGCGTACCGGAGCTCTCAGCGCTAGCGGCATTAAAGGGTTTCTGTATAGAGGATGAAAAGTTTAATCAGGCCCTCTTTCGCTCCATTACTGGGATGCAGAATGGCTATGGCATACCGGATCTCGAAGCTCTAGCGGTATTAAAGGGTTTCTGCATAGAGGATGATACGTTTAATCAGGCACTATTTCGCTCCATTACCGGGATGCAGAATGGCTGTGGTATGCCGAAGCTCTCAGATCTAGCGGCATTAAAGGATTTCTGCACAGAGAATGATAAGTTTAATCACGATCTCTTTCGCTCCATTACTGGGATGCAGGCTGGCTGTGGTATGCCGAAGTTCTCAGCTCTAGCGGCAGTTAAAAGATTTCGGCACAAAGGGCATAGACTTTAATCAGGCTCTCTTTAGGTGGAGTATCCAGAGAAAACACAAACTGGGCATCCCCAGTTTCGAGGAGTTGAAGCGGTTAAAAGCGTTATACTACAAGCAAACTGCTGCGTAGATAAGATAAATGTTACGGCAACTATAGGGGTATCTTGTGAGCAGTAGGATCGAAGAAAAATTTACGAAGAAGCTAGAGGATACCTTCTATAAGGAGTCTATTAAGATTAGCGATCGTCCTCTCACCAAGCTTCTAGATCGAATCAGAAAGGTAGCTTCGAGCATAGATAATGAAGCCGATAAAGAGCAGTTCTTAAGTGAGGTATTGTGCAAGAGCTTCTTTATCTTTTACCGCGCCGGAAAATCCACCAGTATAACTGCGATTGTAAACAGTTCATCACGCCTGAATCAACTACAGGCAGCAAGTTGGGAGCTGATAGAGTGGTATGCTGAACACCCACTACGGACATCGATCTCTAGCATGTACGCTAATCTAGGGATACCGGACAGGAGAGAGGTCGAAGAACTAGTGGCGTGGTGCTCCAAGGATACAGGAGAGTTAAATCAAAAGCTCTTTCGCTCGATTACCGGGATGCAGGCTGGCTGTGGCGTGCCGGATCTCAAAGCTCTAGGGGTATTAAAGGATTTCTGCATAGAGGATAATAAGTTTAATCAGGATCTCTTTCGCTCCATTACCGGGATGCAGAATGGCTATGGCGTGCCGAATCTCAAAGATCTTTGGGCATTAAAGGATTTCTGCATAGAGGATAACAAGTTTAATCAGGGCCTCTTTAGCTCGATTACCGGGATGCAGAATGGCCGTGGAGTTCCGGATCTCAAAGCTCTAGGGGTATTAAAGGATTTCTGCACAGAGGATAACAAGTTTAATCAGGCCCTCTTTAGCTCCATTACCGGGATGCAGAGTGGGTGTGGTATGCCGAAACTCTCAGCTCTGGCGCCATTAAAGGATTTCTGCACAGAGAATGATACGTTTAATCAGGATCTCTTTCGCTCGATTACCGGGATGCAGCGTGGCTGTGGTATGCCGAATCTCTCAGCTCTAGCGGCATTAAAGGGTTTCTGCATAGAGAATGATAAGTTTAATCAGGATCTCTTTCGCTCGATTACCGGGATGCAGAATAGCCAGGGTGTGCCGGATCTCAAAGCTCTAGCGGCATTAAAGGGTTTCTGCATAGAGAATTATACGTTTAATCAGGAGCTCTTTCGCTCCATTACTGGGATGCAGAATGGCTGTGGCGTGCCGAAGCTTTCAGCTCTAGCGGCATTAAAGGATTTTTGCATAGAGAATGAGGAGTTTAACCAGGATCTCTTTCGCTCCATTACCGGGATGCAATCTGGCCGTAGAGTTCCGGATCTCAAAGATTTACAGGCATTAAAAGATTTCTGCATAGAGAATGAAGAGTTTAATCAGGGTCTTTTTCGCTCAATTACCGGGATGCAGAATCGCTGCGGCGTGCCGGATCTCGAAGCTCTAGCGGCATTAAAGGATTTTTGCATAGAGAATGAAGAGTTTAACCAGGATCTCTTTCGCTCGATTACCGGGATGCAGGCTGGCAGAGGTATGCCGAAGCTCTCAGATCTAGCCGCATTAAAGGGTTTCTGCTCAGAGAATGATACGTTTAATCAGGATCTCTTTCGCTCTATTACCGGGATGCAGAATGTCTGTGGCATGCCGGATCTCAAAGCTCTAGGGGAATTAAAGGATTTCTGCACAGAGAATGATACGTTTAACCAGGATCTCTTTCGCTCAATTACCGGGATGCAGGCTGGCCGTGGTATCCCAAATCTCTCAGATCTATACGAATTAAAGGGTTTCTGCATAGAGAATGATACGTTTAATCAGGATCTCTTTCGCGCCATTACCGGGATGCAGCGTAGCTGTGGTATGCCGGATCTCGAAGCTCTAGCGGCATTAAAGGATTTCTGCACAGAGAATGATAAGTTTAATCAGGATCTCTTTCGCTCGATTACCGGGATGCAGAATAGCCGTGGTTTGCCGGATCTCAAAGCTCTAGCGGCATTTAAAAGACTTCGGCACAAAGGACGTAGACTTTAATCAGGCGCTCTTTAGGTTGAGTATCCAGAGAAAACGCCAACCTGGCATCCCCAGTCGCGAGAATTTAGCGCAAAAGAGTTATAATATAAGCAACATGGTGACGAGCCCCCTGCAATAGTAGCTGCTGCGTAGATCTCTTTTGTGCGCAGTGGCGCTCTGAGGTGCATGATTAACCGCAAGATATATCATAACTTTAATGTGTTATGCCCCGCATGTTGGGTTTGACCAGTAGCGCCTAGTTGTGGAATGATCCGACCTTGGAAGATCTGTTATCGTTAAAGGTGTACACGCATGAGTCCGATTGAACATCCGCTCGATTTTGAACGACCATTGGTAGAGCTTGAGTATCAACTTGAGCGTTTAAAGGATGAGTTAGCCAGCGGTAACCAGTCGCGGCGAGCCGAGTACGCAGCGCTTGAGACTAAGGTCTCAAAGATAAGAAAGGAGATCTACAGCAAGTTGACCCCATATCAGCGGGTACAGCTCTCTAGACACTTCGATCGACCATTTACCCTCGATTATATCAAATTCATATTTTCTGATTTTATCGAACTGCACGGTGACAGACTCTTTAGGGACGACCCAGCTATAGTAGGCGGGACCGCCCGTCTGGGAGAGGTTCCGATCATGATTATCGGACACCAACGGGGACGCACTACCGCAGAGCGGCTGAAACGAAACTTCGGCATGGCTAATCCTGAGGGGTATCGTAAGGCTCTCAGGCTCTTCCGGATGGCTGAGAAGTTCGGTTTACCCCTGTTCACCTTTATCGATACGCAGGGTGCTTTCCCAGGCCTTGAGGCCGAAGAGCGTGGCCAGGCTGAAGCGATCGCCCGTAATTTAGCCGAACTCTCTGAGCTTACAGTTCCAATTATAAGCGTCGTAATCGGAGAGGGGGGCAGCGGCGGAGCGCTGGCACTCGGAGTTTCCGACCGTATCCTGATGCTTGAGAATGCGTGCTATTCCGTTATTACCCCTGAGGGTTGTGCATCGATCCTCTGGCACTCGGCTGGTAAGGCAGAGGTCTCTACTGAGCAGGCATCCCTGGCAGCAGAGGCCCTGAACGTTACAGCACAGGACCTTAAACGGCTTAACCTGATAGATGAGATAGTTCCTGAGCCAAGCGGTGGAGCGCATAGCAACCACAAGGAGGCGGCTGAAATACTACGGGCCGCCCTGGTTAGAAACCTCGATCCACTCTCGAAATTAACGGTTAAGGACCTTGTAGCCCAACGTTACGAGAAGTTCCGCCGGATTGGCCCCTTTGTTGGGTAGCTAGATCGCATCTTTTCAGCGAGTTGCATAAGATTTCAAGCAGGGGTACTCTCACTCAAACGACAGGTGCGCTACGGCGTGCATTTTAACTGTCAAGTACAGATGTAAAGGTCATAGGTCGCATGGCATCAAAGGACGCAATCGAGTTGAACGGAGTTGTTAAGGAGTGCTTTCCCAACGCATTTCGTGTGCAGTGTGATAATGGGCACGAGGTGCTAGCGCACCTTGCTGGCAAGATGCGTAAGTTCTACATCCGCGTTCTGCCTGGTGATAAGGTCATAGTTGAGATCTCACCATACGATCTCTCAAAGGGGCGTATCGTTAAGCGCCTAGTTGAGGTGCGTGGTCGTGGCCCAGGCTAAGCTTAGATAATCTAGCGATATCTAAATACTAGCGTTGTCCTAGTTCCAACAGTAGATTGAAGGGATAGATACCGGTCTCGTGACCATCACCCCAACGTATCCCTAGCGCGTATTGGCCAATCCCCCAGATCTCTTGCAGCTTTAACTCCTCCTCAAGACTACTATCAATGATAGCAAGAGAGCGCTTCTTGCCCGTCAGCGGTTTGGTATGTGTCGTATCGCCGCGCACCTCTCTGCAGGCCGCACAGGGGCACTCGCGGCGTAACAGCTCGCTACTTAAGGTAGTAACGGCTCCGTCTAGCCAGGTGATTGTCAGGCCTGAGGTTGCGTTTCGTCTGATCTCGGTTGGAGTTGGAAAAGCTGGGGAGGGGTGCGTCATAATGTTGTATTTTGGTACGATGATGCCACCTTATGGTTCCATATGAGAACCTATTCGACGTGGCGATAGTTATATAGTATAACTATTACTAAGTTTAGAGCTATGGCGCCCAATACTGGCGCTAGATCAATTATAATGTATATCTAAAGTAGTGGAGTTTTTATGGGTAGGGGAGATAAGAGCACTCGTCGAGGAAAGACCTTCAGCGCATCGTACGGCAATGCGCGTCCTCACAAGAGCAAGCAGGCAGCTTATAAGCCGACTGCAAAGACAGCTACAAAAGTAGCTACAAAAACAACTGGCACTGCAGTAAAGAAGGCTCCAGTAGCAAAGAAAAGCAAGTAATACAGCTTGCTACTTGGTCTGTGACGGAGCAATCGTCACACGGTTATCAACTAGAAACTTAAAGAGCTTTAGCTCTGTATCCCGTGCTAGGTGACGGTCGTACTGTCGTGCAAAGCGTGCGGCAGTTGGATCGACCCCCGTATGTTTAGCGGCGCGGCCCTCTTGCAGAGCACGCCAGGCATCACGGGAGCTTTTTGCAGACTCAGTTGCGTTGATCTTCCACAGTCCTTGCAGCGCTGTTTCTAATACCTGCGGCGGGGTGGTTTCAAGAACCTGGTAGAGTCCAAAGGTGCGCGCACGTTCGTTAACCTCATAGGTAGTTGCAAAGATATTCTGATCGCTCGTTAGAGCCTGATTATAGAGCGTAGTGCCCAAGCTCTTTGACTTTTCAAACGATCCACCTAGCGCCGAATATGCATTGAGCAGTTGTGACTTTCTGTCACGGTCGGCAAGTTTAATTTTATAGCCAACAACGGTGGCGGTTGATCCCGAGGCGATTAAAAGAGTAGCCATGAAGGTCATGGCGATCCAGTTATCCCGAAGTGGTCGGCGCTCTCTTGTTTGAATGGTAGTAGGGGGGCGTATATCTGTCATAGGGGCTCTTAGGTAACGTTTGACCTCAGGTGGGCCTGATTATACAGGGCATCGAGCTCTCGCTCTAGTGAGCCAAGCACAAAGATGTCCTGCTCGGTTATCTTTTGCTCCTTCCAGCAGTTGGCAAGGGCACCTTTATACTTAGCCAGTACCTTGAGAAGATTAGGTTTTATGGAGGAATCTAGCACCTCACTCTCTGTAAAGAGCAGAACATCCATGTAGCGCTTCTGTTTCGCCGCTAAGCGTGATAACTCCATGTCGTTAGACCTTTTCATATATTTAAAGAATACTTACTATTTACCATAGTCAATCAGAGGGGTCATGGCAAAATCTAATAGTCGAAAAGATTCAGCGCGTGCTACTGCTATTTCAGCAGATATTTCTACAGTGGTCTTTCCCGGATCCTTCGATCCGTTAACCAACGGACATGTTGATATAATCGAGCGCTCAAGCGAGATCTTTAGCAAGGTTATAGTGGCCGTTCTCTTTAACCCCTCCAAGGACTCCCTTTTTACAGAGCAGGAGCGGGTAGCGCTGATTACCAAGCAGTTCGTCAAGTATAAGGGCAGGGTCTCGGTTGTAAGCTTCTCGGGATTGCTCGTAGAGTTCGTACAGAGCACAGCAAGTCGGGTGGTTATCCGTGGCCTAAGGGCTATCTCAGACTTCGATTACGAAGCACAGATGGCGCTCGTTAATCGCAAGCTTGCCCCAGGTATAGAGACCTTCTTTCTTACCGCGCGGGAGGAGCACTCCTACATCAGCTCTACGGTCGTTAAACAGGTCGCCATGCTGGGCGGGGATGTTTCAAATATGGTTCCAAAGGTGGTCAGCAAGGCACTTGAGGCAAAGCATCGCGAGAGAAAGCGGCTGCAGGGGCTCTCCAGGTAGCCTAGAGTGCCCCTTGATAGGGGCTAACGGACACGGTCTGGCCAGGTAAATAGTTGCATTGATTCTAAAAACTCCCCTGACTTGAGTTAGATGCGGGTCCCGTTTATAGTAGTCGGGCCGCTCCGCGTATCTCGCTAGGAGCGCATCTCCCGCAAACGTAATAGGTAATAAGACCATGTCAATGCAACGTACCCTCTCTATCATCAAACCAGATGCAACTGCCCGTAACCTCGTTGGTAAGATCCTTGCCCATTTTGAGGAGGCTGGCCTTACTATCGTTACGGCGAAGATGATGACCCTAACCCCGGAGCAGTCCGGAGAGTTCTATATTATTCACAAGGAGCGGCCTTTCTACGGAGAGCTGATCGACTATATGTGCTCCGGTCGGGTGCTCGTATCGATACTTGAGGGTGAGGACGCTGTTAACCTAAATAGAAAGCTGATGGGTGCTACGGATCCTAAGAAGGCCGATGCTGGAACTATCCGTAATCTTTATGCTGAGAGCATAGCTGCAAATGCAGTGCACGGTTCAGATAGCCTTGAGAACGCAGCAACTGAGATTAAGCTTTTCTTTCCCGAGCTTAGTTAGTCTCTCTTTGCGTAACAAAGGAAACGATCGTGTTGGAATCAGCTATTGTGTCGGAACCAACCATTACATCCGAGCCAACTAAATCCGAGCTAAAGGATTTCTTTAACTATAGCTATGCCGAGCTGGTGGAGCTCCTCGATCTGGAGTTCGGAGCCACTAAGTTTCGCGCTACACAGCTCTTTGAGTGGGTATATCGTAAAGGAGTTACCGACATTCAAGAGATGACTAACATTAGTCGTGAGTTGCGTGAGCGTCTCTCGCAGGTGTTCGTTTTTCCTAAGGCGCGGATACATGATCGCCAGATTAGCTCGGATGGAACCCGTAAGTACCTCTTTGAGGTAGAGGGGGGAGATCTGGTCGAGTCGGTTATGATAAAGCAACCGAATCGCATGACCTTGTGTTTATCTTCTCAGGTAGGGTGCGCGATGGCGTGTACCTTTTGTCGCACCGGCACGATGGGGCTTAAACGGAGCCTCTCGACCTCAGAGATCCTGCGGCAGGTGAACGGAGTTCTTGAGGATGCCAAGAACTACGGAGATTCGTTCCAGAATATCGTATTTATGGGCATGGGAGAGCCGCTGCATAACTTCGATGGAGTAACCCGCGCTGTGCGTAACCTGACCGACCCGCTCGGATACGGCATGTCTCCACGCAAGGTTACGGTATCAACGGTTGGGCTCGTTCCGGCCATTAGAAAGTTGGCAGCTAGTGGAGTCTCGGTCAGTTTGGCGGTATCGCTCAACGCAACAACCGATGAGGTGCGTTCACGGATCATGCCGATTAATCACCGATTCCCGATTAGTGAGTTGTTGGCCGCAGTAAAGGACTTCCCAGTTGGGCCACGCAAGAAGGTCACGATTGAGTACGTGATGCTCGGCGGTGTGAACGATACCAACGACGATATGAAGCGACTCGCCAAGTTAATGCGCGGATTGCCGGTCAAGGTGAACCTTATTCCGTACAACGAGAACGCCGGACTCGGATATCTTTCGCCAAGCCGTGAGTGGGTCTTCGCTTGGCAGCGTTATCTTAACTCACAGGGGCTGCAGACCTTTATTCGCTGGTCAAAGGGGGCTGATATCGGGGCGGCGTGTGGGCAGTTGGCGACAGAATCAAAGCGGCCATCGCGCCTTGTGGTGCTAGATGAGCAACAGGTAGCAGCGTAATCAGGATATAGCGTGGCGAGTAATATTCTCTTAATTCCAAAGGGATTTCTTGGCGATATACTACTGCTGACGCCCACTATTGAGGCGCTCAAGTTGAGCGACCCCGAGGTGCGTATCTCAGTTCTCTGTTCAGATAAATTAGCTGAATTTGTGCAGCGCGATCCATACGTCGATGAAACTATCGTGCTAGATCGAACCGTTGAGGGTGCTGGCTGGAGCGGGCTAAAGCGTTTTGCAGCACGTCTTAAGGAGCGGCGTTTCGATCGGGTCTACTCGTTTCATAATTCTCCCAGAACGGCGCTGATGTTGTTTTTGGCTAGAATTCCAGAGCGCGTCGGCTACAGCGGAGCGTGGCTAAGTTTTCTCTACACCAGACGGGTTACCAAGACACCCAAGCAGCACGAGGTTATCCGTAACCTGGAGCTGGTACGAGCCGATCTTATATCATCAATTCAAGCGCAGGTTGATAAGGAGGCGCGCATGGGGCCCGCGCACGTATCGAGCTTCGCTACGCTAAGGCTTCCAGCGCAGGATGAAGCGCGGGTATCACAACGGGTACGCGAGATCTATCACGATGTAACCCCCTATGTGGTGCTTGCACCGGGCAGCGCCTGGGAGACCAAGCGTTGGTACGCTGAGGGGTTTAGAGAGGTTGCAGAGGGGTTTATTGCGCGCGGCATTCGGGTTGTTTTAAGCGGGGCTGAGAGCGATCGAAAGCGATGCCTTGAGATTGCAGAGGGCCTCTCAGTTATAAACCTATGCGGAGAAAGCTCGCTAGAGGAGCTGACCGCACTTATACGGCGAGCAGGCTGCCTTGTATGCAACGACAGTATGACGCTGCATCTAGCCTCTGCTCAACAGGTCCCAAGTGTTGTAGTGTTCTGTGCAACCTCGCCCAAGTTTGGTTTCGGTCCATGGAAAAACCGCGCGACGATCCTTGAAAAACAGGATCTATTCTGTAAGCCGTGTCGTAGGCACGGCTCAAGGCGCTGTCCAACCGGAACGAACGCATGTATGACGGGTGTGCCTGGAGGTGAGGTATTATCAGCAGCACTTGCTTTAATGGGATTAAGTAAGGGTGCTGTATTGAGGGAGAGATTACATGTCGTTGAGTAGTGAGATGGCTATGCAAAATATGATCGGGGCTAGTCAGGAGGAGTTAACGTTCGTTGAGGCGATACGTGGACCATACAGTGTAGCGAGTTTAACCGCGATGCCGGATCCGGTCGCAACTAAGATCGTTCAGTTAGTGCTGAGAGGTCTCGAATATCTGCCCAAAGAGGTGCTCGGTGGGCGTGGGCAGACCGGAGCACATGAGCTCCCGCATTACGGACGTGTTTTTGTAAAGCGCTATGCACACGGCGGACTGCTGCGCTCGATAACAAGGGGACGCTTTCTCTGCGTTGGTCCGATCAGATCGCGCGCAGAGTTTGAGATGTTAGAGCGCGTACGCGCAGTGGGGGTTAATGCGCCTAAGCCCTATGTGTATGTGACCTGCGGATCTTTCGTGTACAGCACCTGGCTAATCATGGAGGAGATCCCAAACACTAAATCGCTCGTTGAGCTTAGTGCGCAGGATTCAGACGGCTTGCAAGATGCGATGAAGAAGCTCTCAGTACAGCTCCTGACCCTTATTAAGAACAATATCCTCCACGTAGATCTACATCCGGGTAACGTTCTGGTAAACGAAGCAGGGGCTGTCTTTATCATTGACTTCGATAAGGCCCGAGTTTTTAGCGGCACACAGCATCAATTGCGCGATCTATACCTGACCCGTTGGAGACGGGCGGTTATTAAGCACGGATTATCGCCACTGCTTACTGAGCTAATGTCGCTGACCATGAGGAGTTACGATGACTAGAGCGACAGCCGCACAGGCTCCCCGTAACGTTCTTATCGTTCTGATGGGATCGTTGGGCGATGTCGTGCGGGGGCTAGCTCTTGTAGATGCTTGCAAAGCCGCATGGAGTGAATGTTCAATCACCTGGCTTGTGGAGCCGGCCTGCGCCGGTATCGTTAGGCTCCATCCCAGGATAGATCGAGTAGTTGTGTTTGAGAGGAGTAGGGGGCTTGCAGGGGTACTTAATCTCAGACGCGAGCTCAGAAGGGAGCATTTCGACGTAACCCTTGATCTGCAACGTCATTTAAAGAGCGGAATATTCTCGTGGCTCTCTGGCGCTAAAAGAAGGGTAGGGTTTAATCCAAAGGATACGAAGGAGTGCAACTGGCTCTTTAATACCGAATTTATTGCTGAGAGCGCCGAAAGTATCCCGAAGGTCGAGCACTACCTGAAATTTCTAGGCGTACTCGGTATCCCTGTTCCGGAACAGCTTTCAAGCGGACTGGAACATATCACCCTGGCAAATATCACTGCAGATTGGAAAGGGGAGCTCTCAGAACCCTACCTTGGCCTAGTGTTGGGCTCCTCATGGGATTCTAAGGATTGGCCAGAGGAGGGTTATGCAGGGCTGCTGGGCGCGCTTGAGGCAGAGGGCCTGCGCAGCGTTGTTCTATTGGGGGACCGCTCCAAGGTGGAGATGGCAGCGCGGCTTGAGGCTAGTGCGACTGCACTCAAGATCGTTAATCTTGCAGGAAAAACTACCCTTAAGGAGTTAGTTGGTGTGCTGCAGGGTGCGCGGGTATGTGTTGGCCCCGATTCCGGTCCGGCGCATATCTGCGGAGCCGTCGGTACACGCCATATAACCCTTTTCGGGCCGACCCCGATGATTAGGAACGCTCCACGGGGGAGCGAGGAGCTCTCGCTCTCATCATTAGTAGGGTGCTCCCCATGCAAGCGCCGCACCTGTCCGGGGCTCAATAAGGTCTGTATGAGGCTGATTAGCCCAGAGAGCGTTCTGCAGCGGATCGGGGATGTTATAAGCGAAAAGCGGCCCTAACGCTGTAACCGGTCACCGTCATTAAGCTCGGTAGCATCTACGAGCCTCCCTTGCTATAACCTCCTATATGCTCGGAAATAAGAAAGATCTACTAGCGACCCTCGATCGTATCGTCTCTACCCCCATACTGGTGGTGGGTGACCTGATCCTGGATAGATATATCTGGGGTAAGGTAGAGCGCATCTCGCCCGAGGCCCCGGTGCCGGTGGTTGAGGTACAGAGAACCGAGGACCGACTCGGCGGTGCGGGCAACGTGGTTAGAAACCTCGCTACCATCGGGGCAAAGCCTACCGTCTGCGGAATCGTTGGAAGTGATGAGGATGCGCAAGCCATGCTGCGGCTCTTCGCCGAGATCGGAGCGGACGTTAGAGGAGTTATAGTTGATGACTCGCGACCGACCGTACTTAAGACCCGCGTTATAGCTCACACACAACAGATTGTGCGTATCGATCGAGAGAGGTGTAACGGCGAGTCCCCGCAGGTAAATGAGCGAATTTCAGCAGCTATTGAGAGCTCAATAGATGGAGCAAAGGCCGTAATCCTCTCCGATTACGGCAAGGGCACCGTTTCTTCTCATGTGCTCGCAACGCTTCACCGTGCTTATGAGCAGCACAGACTTGGGCTATCAGTCAGGCCGCTCTTCGTTGATCCGCATCCCCGTAACTACGATAACTATCGTCGTATGAGTGTTGCAAAGCCGAATCGCAAGGAGGCTGAGATCGCCTCCGGTCGTAGTATCTCAAGCGTTGAGGATGCCTTTAAGGCCGCAGATATTTTGATGGAGCGCTGGAACTCTGAGATGATGGTAATTACGCTCGGCGAGGACGGTATGATAGTCCAACAGGCCGGAGGTCAAGCCGGGGTTCATCTTGAGACTATGGCGCAAGAGGTCTTCGACGTGAGCGGGGCAGGGGATACCGTCACGGCCGTATTCTGTGCCGCGCTAGCTACCGGAGCATCGCCGGTTATTGCGGGTGTGCTAGCAAATATCGCAGCCGGTATCGTTGTCTCTGAGGTCGGCACAGTGGCAATTGATATCGAGCGGTTGCGCAACGAAGTTTCACGATTTGGAGCCATCTAATGAATGCCGCCGCCGTAAAGGTATCAGTAAAGAGTATGACCGGCTTCGCGCGCGTTTCATTTGGAGCTGAAACGCTCGAGATCGATATCGAGGTTAAGTCCGTAAACCAGCGCTATCTGGAGATTATCTTTAAGGCTCCCAGACACTACTCGGCGATCGAGCGGGACGTTAAAGCTATCTTTCAACAACAGCATAGACGTGGACGTATTGAGATCTCCGTTACTCGACGCAGTAAGGATGTTGGGAACGGATCTGGGATTGAGTTTTCTCTCCCCTTCGATAGCGCTGTAAAGCGCTATTCAGCAGCTTGTAAGCGCTACGGAGCGCACGGCGATAGCTTGGCTGACTTTATCGGTGAACTGGTTCTGCGAGACGGTATGGCGGGTGAGGATAGCGATCTTCTATCCCAAGATGAAACATTTAACCTGTTACGAATTATCTCTGAGGCGAGTGAGGCGCTTGTTGTAATGCGCGAGACCGAGGGGCTCGGCTTGGTCTCTGATATCGTGCAGCGACTCTCTACGATAGAGTCGTTACGGAGCGAGATCGGAGTTATTATGGAGGGTGCTCCGACTAGGATTAAAGAGAGGATGGAGGAGCGGCTTAAAGTAGTAGCTTCTGATCTTAGACTCGATCCGGAGCGGCTAGCGCTTGAGGTGGCGTTATTAGCTGAGCGGGTGGATGTAAGTGAGGAGCTTGCGCGCCTTGATATTCACCTTGCGCAGTTTAGGGCGACCCTTAAGGGGCATCTCGATGGAATCGGACGAAAGCTAGACTTTATGACCCAAGAGATCGGGCGGGAGCTAAATACGGTCGCCTCAAAGGCGCAGGATGCGCGGGTCCAGGGCTTCGTTGTTGATGCCAAGGTTGCGTTAGAGCGAATTAGAGAGCAGGTTCAAAACGTAGAGTAAGACTATGCAGCGACAGTTAATTAGAAAGGGGATACTTTTTGTTTTAATGGGACCAACCGGTTCCGGTAAGTCAACCTTTTGTGGAAGGCTGATTAAAGAGAATCCTGAGACGATGCAGTATTCGATCTCCGCAACAACCCGTGCCCCACGAGCCAGCGAGGTGCAGGGCAAGAGCTATCACTTTATGTCTCGTGAGGAGTTTATCGAGCGCCGCACAAAGGGCGAGTTCTTTGAGTGGGAGGAGAATCACGGTAACCTTTACGGCACTCTACGCGCTAGCCTTGAAGATGGTATTAATGCCGGCAAAGATCTCCTCTTTCAGATCGATATTCGGGGCGCGTTGAATTTCAAGCAAAACTTTCCGCAAAATACCGTCACAATTTTCATTATTCCACCCACCTTTGCGGACCTTCAGAAACGTTTGCAGGGGCGCGGTACCGTTGATCCGCTCGAACTAGAGAGGCGCTTTGCAACGGCCAAGGGTGAATACGGGGCCTTGCTTAGCTTAGGGGGTGACACAGGTAAGATCGATTATCTGGTAGTTAATAACGAGCTAGACCAGACATACGAGGCGATCTATTCGATAGTGCTTGCGGAGCGTTCCCGCTATCATCGTATGGAACGTTCGTCGGTGGAGCAGTTTTGTGATATTTCAGCTTAGGGGCATAAGATTATGATTAAGACAGCGCTGATGGTTCTTCTCGTGGCATGTATCGCCTGTAGCTCGCGCGCACCACAGGCGCCCAAGTTTATCGACGATATCAGGCCGGTAGCGCCGATGCGTAAAGAGGTCTCGTATTCTATTCAGCGCAGGGACTTTGATAGCGCACTGGTGCGATCAGCCGAGTTTCCCGTGCGCCTTGTGCCGGTGTATGCCACGGTCTCTTCGCGCGAGAGCTACGAGTACCGGATCTTTGATCTTAAGCCAGGCAGCCCCTATGCGCTTCTTGGGCTAGAGAATTCGGACATTATCGTAGCGGCTAATGGCTACTTAATTAAACGGCCCGATCAGTTTAGCACCTTCATACAGCTCTTAGCCCGTGAGAATGAGGCCTCAATCGAGATCCGCCGCATGGGTGAGGCGCGCTTATTTAAGTACGCCTTCCTGCCGGCCGCTAAGTTGAATTAGAGCGCTCTGGGGAGATTTTAACTTCATCAGATAAGCAAGCGTTCTCTGTTCAAGTAGCGTGTCTATTGCGCTGCGCAGCTCCTGCCATACCGTATGTAGGCTGCAGTTTTCCTGGGTTGAGCAACAACCGGGGCTCTCTGTAGTTGGGTGAATAGGGGCGTAGTCGCAGATAATTTGAAAGGTATCGCCCTCTGCTGCATAGAGGATATCTTTTAAGGTTATCTCCTCAGGGGGACGCACTAGGCTGTAGCCGCCGTGCGGACCGCGCATGCTGTCGATAATTGCGCCCTTGCGCAGCCGTTGTAAGATCTGTTGAGTGTACTGTAGATCTAAACCCTGGCTCTTTGCGATCTCAGCCGCTCCAATAGAGCCTTCCTTATAGTGTTGTGCGAGGTATAGCGAACATAGAATTCCGCACTCTCCCCACTTAGTAATGCGCATTAAATGTCCCTCACCAATTATTGGCCGCAAGCGAAGTTGCTCGCTTAGTAAAGCATACGCCGCAGGTTGGTAACGATCCAGCGCTTATAATAGGAATTCAAGGGTCAGGATGTAGCTCCACGGAGCGACGGCAAACGCAATATAGATCGCGATAACCCCCCGCAATGCGGTTTTAATCCAATAAACGTTGTGAGCCTGCCAGCACAGCATGGTGACCATACCGAGTGAGAATCCCTTAACTAGGATAAGGGCTGGAAGATAACCTATAGTTTGCATAAGGGTGCGCAGTAGTACATTACCCTCCATGCCGGTACCGAATGATGCCATGCCGATAGCTGTTAGAATTCCGTCTAAGATCTGAAGAGTTGCAAGAATAGCACCGAGTAGAAAGATCTCGCGCTGAGTTGATGAGGCGAGGCCCCCATTAATAACCGCTAGCTGCGGTCTGGCAGGGCGTTGTGCGCAATTATCTGCGCTATATTCGTACCGGTATTTAACAGCTACTTGATTCATACAACCCTTAGGTAAGAGCCACAGTGTGGCTACATATACCTATCAGGCTGGAATTGAAAGATGCTTCAGGTTCTCTTGTAAGGAGCTGATATTAGGTTAGTTTTTTTGCGAGCTGATTAGTGAGAGCTCTCTAGCTCTGCGATCTGCTCAAGATCCGAAACAAGGGCTGTGATCCTATCACGAATATCCTCTGCTAGAACCGAGATCAGGGTACCGGTTTGTGAAACGGAGTTATCGGTATGCACGCTTTCACGAGCTATCCACTCGGCACATGTACCTAGATGATCAAGTCTGCTAGCAATTTCAAGTACCTGGGCCATGGTCTTCATATATCTTCCCCAAAAAGATGGCTACGTAATCAATCCTTAAGATGACCGAGCTCTCCGTAGGGCTTCGAGATATATGGGTAGTGTGCGGCTAGCGCGCTCCCTGGGGCCCATCCATTACGGACTCGAGCAAAAAGAGCCCATTTGCATAGGAGACGCTGCCCGTTATCAAGCCAAGCTTCTTTAGACGGGTAGAATCGAGCGCCTGATCGAGCTCTGCGGAGCCCCCTGTAAACATGGCGAGGCTACTCTTGGCTGAATCGAGGAGGCTTCCTAGCTGCGGCAGGTTAGCGTAATACGAGATTAATTTTTGCGGTGCAAGGTTTGCCTTAAGGGGGGCTGAAAGGCTAGCAGCGATGCCAGGCCGCGCCCCACTTGAGGCGGCTATAAGCTCCTTGATAGCGCGCTCTGAGGAGCTGATAAGGAGCGAGTTGGAACCTTTAGGAGAGCCTAGATAGACGCCAGCTCCGAACATCGTATTGATAAATTTAGTTGGAACACCCTCGATCTCCTTTGCTGACCACTGCATTGCTGATTGGCCGGTCGCTCCCGCCATCCCCTGACCCATAAGCCCCTCAGCCATAGAGCCGAGGGCATCACGATTAGTTGCCTCAATAACTACAAATAGATCTGGAATCGGTGAGCTACCATCGCCGTTCTTAAGTCCAAAGGTAATGCCCTGCAGAGGCTTGGCCTGCTGGAATGCAGCGGCAGCCTCGGCCGCCTTGTCTGGAGAGAACGATTTGACCACATCTTCAAGCTTCGAGATGAACTTGGTATCAAAGGCAAAAGCTATTGCGGTGTCTGATGGCAGGCGTGCCATGCTTAGAGGGAGCGAGCTACCCTCAAGCGCTTGCAGAACCTTAGTCTGCGTATCGGTGCGTCCTGAGACGCTAGCGCTTATTGCTGTAATTAACTGAGTTCCAAACCCCTGCTGCATAGCGATGGCATCGATAGGGATGTCTTTCGGCTCGAACTCCCGCACTCCGCTAGGGCCGGCTGCTGGTAGACCCATAGTCTCAGCAAGGGCAGATATTTTCTTGAGGTCCATAAATGTAAACGACATACAGGGAACAGCGGAGTTAACGGCAGTTGCTGCCTTCTGAAACTCCGGAGAGCGTTGCATGTTTTGTAGCGTATCGGTTTCAGCCGAAGAGAAGAGCGACTCAGCGCCGCTCTTTGACGATGAGATCGCCATCAGTGAGTCTGTTGCTGCAACATAGATAGCAGCCCTCGCGGTCATCGCCTCAGGAACTCCAGGAATCTTTGCAACGAGGCCATCAACTCCCCCGATCTTCTGAGCTGATACGAGGAGATCCATCTCGCCAAGCGCCTGTTCAAGGAGCTGTAGTTTGCTTTTAAGGGAAACACCAGGGGCTGCCGTCAGGTATAGGCCGGCCTCTACCGGCACTTCATCCTGCGGTGCAAGGGCAAAAAAGCCCACTGACCTGCTCATTACGGTATCAACGGTGCTCTCTCCAGTGGCAGAGAGCAGACCAAGCTTCTGAACTGTTTCGTAGAGGGCCTGCACGGTCTTAAGCGAGCTCTCGCTAGCACCGGAGCTCTTTATTTGATCGATTACCTGCTGGAGCGAGCCAGTTCCGGTGGCTTTCATCCAAGGAGTTTTTTTTACACCTTGGTAGGCAGCTCCAGAGGCATCGAAGATAGAGAAGATGGCGGTAGAGGGGGGCAGTTTCTTGAGGAGCGGGTCTTGGAGAAGGGTCAGCCCTTGAGACTTGGCGGCGCTAGGTTGCTGGTCTGATCCCTTGGAACAGCCTGTAAGAGCCGTAGTGAACACGGTTACTGCGATTAGGGTGGCGAGGATTAGTCTCATAGCGTTCCTTATCTGATTTAGGGGCACGACCTGTTTTAGCTTTAATATAAAGCCATTAGCAAGTACGTACTACATAGCGAAATAGCATTTTGGGGTAGATCCATGTAGAGCCTATTGGAGCACGGATTGCATGCTTGCAACAGCGATTCTGCTATGACACAGTTTCTAGTATGAAGAAGGCTAGGTTATGGCGTTAACCCGTTTGGATTGCCACCTCTACCGAGGAGCAAATGCTGCGCATGACGGCTCATCTTTCGTGGCCTTTAATCCATCCTTACAACCTGCTCAGATGGTTTTTGCAGGCTCAGCAGCGGTGCGTGAGAGCGTTGGAAGTCAGGTCGCATACCGCCTAGCGCTCGACTACTTTATGCTCGGGGTTGAGGCGCACTATGCGCAGCCAGCCGGGGAGGAGCGCGTACCTGGGGACGAGGGGACAGTTGTTAAGGCGCTTGAAGATGCCTTTCGCAGTGCGAATACCTCGGTCTACGGCTTTGGTCATAAGCTGGCCGCCGGAGGCCGCATGGCGGCCTCTCTGCTTGGAGTTGTGATTGAGGAGGGGCGGCTTGCTACGGGGCGGGTAGGGTACGGGAGCGTTTATCTTTTTCGCAATAACGAGCTCTTTCCCTTCTTCGATACCCCTGAGAGCGAGGTGGCCAAGGTCGGCGATGCCAGGGAGTGTCCAGATGAATTCGAGAGTCGAAGAAGCTCCTTTATCGGCTCTAATTCGATGGTCGACGTTGAGCTGGCCTCGGTGATGCTTCAGGCCGATGACGTTCTATGCGTATTCTCGCGCCCCCTTACAACCCTTAATGAGACCGTGCTCTTTGAGTGCTTGGAATCCCTAAGCTTCGATACTCCAGCCGCAAAACAACCCGCAGAGGTCGCCGAACGGCTCTGTAACGAGGTCTTTACGGAGCCTGAGAGCTTAGCCTTTGCGATGGTGGCGCGTGTTGGCCCAGAGGCGATCTATTGCAATGAAGTGCTTGGGTAGCTAGCCCAAACGTGCTGCTCGCGTAAAGGCCTCCTGACCCCATTGATGCTACATTTAGGGGCGGGGCATTTTTATAATCAGATAGACCCGCAGTCCACTTGCTAGTACAACTGCTTGCATGACTAATGGAAAAAACCTACTAGGCCAAGAGAGTAGCCCCTACCTATTACAGCACAAGAATAACCCGGTCTGGTGGCACCCATGGGGTGAGGAGGCCTTTGCGCGCGCAGAAAGCGAGGATAAACCGATCTTTCTTTCGATCGGATATTCGACCTGTTATTGGTGCCACGTTATGGAGTCCGACTCCTTTGAGCAGCAGAGTGTAGCGGATGTTCTGAACGAACACTTTGTGTGTATCAAGGTCGACCGTGAGGAGCTGCCCGACGTCGATCAAATTTATATGGACGTTGTGGTCGGAATTCATGGTCACGGCGGGTGGCCAATGTCGGTATTTCTGACCTCCGATCGCAAGCCCTTCTGGGGCGGGACCTTCTTTTACCGAGATACCTTTATTGCAATTCTACGCGGTGTGGCAGAGAAGTGGCAAAAAAATAACGATAACGATAACGGTAGGGCCAGTGTCCTGGCAGCAAGCTCTGAGTTAATGCGTTACCTTGAGTCAAAGCATGCGAGTCGCCAATACACACTAGGCACTAATGCAGTAACAAAGGAGGTGCTTAAGTTCGGCGTTGAGCAGCTCCTCATGCGTTTCGACACCCAACACGGGGGCTTTGGCGGCGCGCCGAAGTTTCCAGCGGCGCAACAGCTACTCTTTCTTATGCGGGCGCAGGCGATACAGGGCGATGCCGCAACGCTCTCTGCCAGTAACTTAACCCTCTCGTGCATGGCCAGAGGGGGCATCTTTGATCACGTTGGTGGCGGATTCCATCGCTACGCAGTTGATGCGGAGTGGTTAATTCCGCACTTTGAGAAGATGCTCTATGACAATGCGCTCTTGGTGCCGGTCTATCTTGAGGCTTATCAGTTAACAGGAACGGAGCTCTATAAAGCAGTAGCAGAGCGTACCCTCGACTATATGTTACGCGATATGAGGGATTCGGCAGGGGGGTTTTACTCGGCTGAGGATGCTGGCGAGGTTGATAAGGAGGGGGAGTTTTATGCCTGGAAGCCTGAACAGATACAGGCCTTACTGGGTGAGGAGCTCGGAGCTCGGTGCTGCAATCTGTTCGGTATCACTGAGCAGGGGAACTTTGAGCACGCAAGCTCCGTACTCACTATCTCAGATCCTGCTAGATGGAGCGAAAGTAGGGACCCTGCGATCTTAAAAGCGTTAGAGATGCTCTACGCCGCAAGGCTTGAGCGAAAGAGGCCGCACCGCGATACCAAGGTGCTTACAGGTTGGAACGGATTAGCTATTACGGCCCTTGCACGGGGCTATCAGCTCTTGGGTGATAGGCGCTATCTGGATGGAGCGCTCGAAGCGGCTACATTTATCTGCGAACACCTATGGAGCAAAGAGACGTTGTTGCGGCGCTTCTGTGTTGATAGCTACGGTGCGGGCAACGCTGCAATAGCTGCAGTACTCGAGGACTATGCCTATCTGATCGAGGGGTTCCTTGCTCTCTTTCAGGCCAGCTCAGATGAGCTCTGGCTTGAGCGTGCCGTGCGGCTGCAGGATGAGCAGGATAAACGTCTATGGAGCGCGCAGCACGGAGCCTATATTAGCTCCGCCGCTGAGGGGTTAATCGTTAAGGTTTGCGAGTGGAGCGATGGCGCAACCCCTGCTCCGAACGGGATCTCACTCTCTAACCTGACTATCCTGGCAGAGCTTACCGGGGAGTCCCGCTTTGCGGCGCGTGGGGAGCGCTTGGAGCGCGGGGTTCCGCAGGAGGTGACAACCTATCCAGCTCAATTTTGTTCAACGCTTAGAGCCTGCATGTTAAGGGCCACCGGTGCTTCGGTTTGTGTTGTGATAAGTAACGAGGGGGGCGAGGAGCCTCCGCAGGAGGTGCGCGCACTATGGGCGCACTATCTGCCATTTACTGCCCTCATTTGGGGCCAGGCTAGCCCTGTGGACCACCAGGTAAGCCCAGTGGGCCAGGTAAGACAGAGCAGCGCTAAGTTATTCGCAGGTAGGGGGGCTATTAACGGCAAACCAACCTTCTACCTCTGTAAAAATGAGAGCTGCCTTGAACCTATGGTTGCTGTTAGTGCAGTAGTGGACGTATGCTCTTTAGCGAAGATTTCTAACGGTATGGTGTTATGAGACAATATTTAGAGCTAGTAAAAGACGTTCTTGATAACGGCAAGCCTGAAGCTGGGGTTGAGAAAAACGGCGTAGTAGTTCGCCCCGATCGTACCGGGGTCGGTACCTATTCGGTCTTTGGGCGTCAGGTACGCTTTAATGTGAGCGCGGGCTTTCCTTTAGTCACGACCAAGAAGGTTCATCTAAAATCAATTATCTATGAGCTGCTCTGGTTCCTTAAGGGGGACACCAATATCGGCTACCTTAAGGATAATAAGGTCTCAATCTGGGATGAGTGGGCCGATGCAAACGGGGATCTCGGGCCGGTCTACGGAAAGCAGTGGCGCTCGTGGGAGGGACCAAAGGGGCGGGTTGATCAGATTACGCGAGCGGTTGAAGCTATAAAAAACACCCCATTGAGTCGTCGTATCGTTGTGATCGCATTTAATCCAGCAGATCTGCCCGAGGTTGCGCCGCCTGCCTGCCACACTCTGTTTCAATTCTATGTAGCGGGGGATAAGCTTAGCTTGCAGCTCTATCAGCGCTCAGCAGATCTAATGCTCGGTGTGCCGTTTAATATCGCAAGCTACGCCCTTTTACTGATGATGGTAGCGCAGGTTACCGGGCTTAAGGCGCATGAGTTCGTGCATACCTTTGGTGATCTGCATATCTATTCAAATCATGTAGAGGGGGCGCGTTTACAGCTTTTAAGGGAGCCGCGAGCGTTACCGAATATGAAGCTTAATCCAGAAGTTAAGGATCTGTTCTCATTTAAATACGAGGACTTTACCCTTGAGGGCTATGAGGCGCACGAACGAATTAAATTTGATATTGCGGTGTAGGTTCTTATGAACAGAGTAATTGATGCTGCGATAGTTGCTGCCATAGTTGCTATGGACGATGATCGGCTGATCGGGAAAAATGGCGCGCTTCCGTGGCACCTGCCTGAGGACCTTAAGCATTTTAAGGCGCTCACAAGTGGACATATCGTTGTAATGGGAAGAAAGACCTGGGAGTCAATTCCTTCAAAATTCCGCCCCCTACCCGGGCGTACCAATATCGTTATTTCACGTAATCCAGCGGCTTTGTCAGTGCCTGTTGGTGTCCTGCTAGCGTCCTCTCCCGAAGGGGCGATTGAGATGGCGAGCGAGCTTGCCCAACATGGCCAAAAGATCTGGATCATTGGAGGGGCCGAGATCTACCGCTCAACCTTGCCGCTCTGTACTGAGCTGCATCTTACAGTTGTTTCTGGCAAGCACGATGGGGATGCTTGGTTGACAGAGTTCGAGCACGAGTTCTCTCTAGCTGCAGAGAGTAGGGGCGAGAGCTGCGTGTTTCGCACCTATCAACGTCGGTAGTGGGGCGGCTTCTTCTCTATTGCCCCAGCAACTTTCTAATCATGGTGATTCGTTCCCGGAGCTGCTTCTCTGTACAGGCGGTTTGAGTCTTTACCTTTTGCTGAGCGTTCAGTTGGGAGTGCACCTGAGCATGCGAGCGACCACTTCGTTTGTGGTAGATATTAATTAGCTTGCGCATCTCATTCACAAGGACGGTTTTCTCCTCGGTGCGGGTGCGGCGCTCACCTAGTCGCGCGCTAACCTTTTGATTAACGACCTGCTGAATCTCATCCTGATATCCGGCTGCGCTAAAGAGGGTTAGTTGGTTACCGTGTACGATAACTGAGTTTAAGCCACTATTCTGCGAGGCTAAAGCCTCCCACTCCGGTTGATCTGGTTTCTCTGTATCTGATACCTCTTTGCGCTCAAACTCGTCATCGTTATCTCCCTTGGTTCGAATACAGTGGCGAATCTCCTGCTCGATCTCTTCAGCAAGTCTGATTAGGGAGGGATCGGCGGGCAGATAGCAGTATGCAACCTGCAAAGTTTTAAGGCTCGGAATACGGCGCACGATGCGCCCAAGGAACTGCCGAAAATACATCTTAGTGCGCACAGTAGTGGCGTACACTCCAACACGCAGCCGTGGAATATCAACCCCCTCACTCACCATGTTACAGGCGACCAGCCACGGCTCAGAGGAGTCCCTAAAGTTTCTGAGCTTGCGAGCTGATTCTGCTTCATCTGAAAGAACAACAACGGGGGTTGTATTCGTAATGGTTGAGAGAAGTTTGGCAAACTTGCGCGCGCTTGTTTGGTCCGCTGCAACTAGTAGCGCTCCGGCGTCAGGATGCTCACGGCGGGTTGTCATGAGCATCTGATGGGCCTCCTTTAGTAGCGGCTCAATCCAGCCACTCTGCGCCGTCAGGGCTGCTCGTAGCCGCCTTGATTGACCGATCTTATCAAGCTCGTCGCTAAAGAGGGCGCTCGCATCCCCGGCCTCTTCACGCCACGCCACCTGGCCGCCGTAAGTAAAGAATGCGGTCGGGCGACAGACCCCCTCCTCAACGGCGCGGCTGTATGGGTAGGAATAATCTGGCAGGCTAAAGCCCAGCTCGTCGTAGGGGATAAATGGGATAGGGCAGTTGTCGCTACGAAATGGGGTGCCACTTAGGCAGATAATAAAGCTTGCCTCGTGAAAGGCTATCCTTAAGCCAGCACCCCACGCCAGTCCATCTCCAGCATGATGCACCTCATCGAGGATGATGCAGCCGTTTGCGGTCAGGCGTTTAAAGAGCGTGGGCTTCTGTGCGACCTGTTGGTAGGTAACTATAAAACCTGAGTAGTCACCGGCAAGGACTCCTGTGCTATTTGAGAATGAGCTATCGAGGTGCAGATCCAGGGCAGCCGCAGCGCGCGCCCACTGTAATTTAAGATGCGCTGTTGGCACAACGATACCGAGACACCGCGCGCCCCGTTTTTTAAGTTGATGCAACGCAAACACTAGGGCCGCGGTTGTTTTCCCAGAGCCTGGTGTGGCCTCTATCAGCAGCGTTCGTTCGCCGCGTAGTACGCAATCCCGGTAGCACCCAAAGGCCTCCTGTTGCCAGGGCCTGAGCTTTATATCAGCGTTAGGTAGGATGGGGGATGGGGTGACGGTTTTAATAGCTCTCATGAAACAACAGCACACAGATCAACGAGTCCCCCTTGGTAATCAACCTAGAGAGCTCTGTCGAGGGGATAAAGTGCTTCAAAAATAAATTAACTCTCTTGCGTGTGTGGTTAGAGACTGTATGGGATGAAATCAGTTTGCATCTCAATATTTATTTTGTAAGGGGGCTTGCTTTAAGATTGAATTGCATGTTGAAAACAAGGAAGCTAGTGTTCTAGTCAGAAATTTATGAACGGTATGCAAACCAGCCAAGATTTAGCGCACACAGTTGGTGGTAGTTTCTCGACAGATCGAGAGAGGACCGTTATTTCGGCCGTGCTCGAAAGCCCGCCGCAATTAGCTGCCCAGATAGCTCAGCCATTCCTTGAGCATAATCCCGGACGGATCGCTATCGTACTTGCAACCCTTTTTAGTCACCACGATCTTGAAACAGCGCACGCGGTTCTCTCTATAAGTGGGTTCGCCTGGAGCGTAGATCTGCAGAGCAATGTCAGGCAACTTGTGATAATGGAACTTCAGCAGGTAGGGACGTTACCGTGTATTGAGCAGCGTCAGCCAAGTGAGGTGAGCTTAAGGTTGCTTGATAGATACATTGATAACGGTGCTGCAGCGTTTGCGCAGGAGTCGGTGGTGCTTTCGAGCAAAAACTCTGAGAAGTTCATGCTGATTGAGATCGGAGGAGAGCTTTTCTTTCGAGCAGGTGGTCCCCGTCACTACGATATTATCATGACCACGAAGAGGGAGTGCGTTGAGGCAGGGTGTCTAAAGAGGTCGAGTACCGTTACGCCGCGGGGTGGTGGTTTTGTTGAACTGTACCAAGAAGGTATCCGATTAGATGGTGCAAGTGGTGATTATGGCTATCCTGATTATCCACGGGTGAAGGAGCTAATCTTAAGCCGCATTCCGAACCTACTTGTAAGGATTCCCCAGGATGATTAGATTTAAGGCAAGACCAGCAGGGCTTTCAGGCTCTGATAGTCGGTCTTGCCGCTGCCGAGTACCGGAATGCTGCGTAGTTTCTTTGCTGTAGAGATGTGAATCAAAGGGGGAAAGCCCTCCTCTTTTAGGATCTCATTTGCTTTCTCAACTGAGATCTCGCTCTCTACAAAGAGCACAAGGCTTGGGCGCGAGTCGCCCTCACTGCCACGGGCAAGAATGGCTAAGGATGGTGCTCCCTCAACCGATGGAATATGTTTCTGGAGCGCCTCCTCTACGGCACCCAGGCTCACCATCTCGCCCGCTATCTTAATAAAGCGCTTAAGGCGCCCAGTTATAATAAGTGATCCGTTCTCAAAACGGCCGAGGTCTCCTGTATTGTACCACTCAGATTTGCGGTAATTAATAAATGGGGTTAGTTGAGATTCAAGATACCCGGGAAAGATCGATGGACCCTGAACAAGGATTAGCCCCTGTTCGCCCGCAGTAACCTCTAAGAGCGTTTCGGGATGGACTATTGCGACCGAAACTCCGCTCAGCGGCTTTCCAACTCCGATATTTGGCTGACCGGGACGATTCATGCACACCACCGGACTACATTCGGTGATGCCGTAGCCCTCAAGTAGATTGATCGGATGTGGGAGGGTCTTGATCAGGTCGAATAGATCCTGTGGTGCTCGCTCGGCACCAGAGACAAGGGCCCGCAGCGAGGTAAAGTTTTCGGGCTTTCCAGCACGTAGTATTGAGCGCAGAAAGGTCGGTGTTCCAGCAGCGATCGTAGCTCCCCAGAGCTTGATTGCTTTGGCGATCTTTCTACTTTCGTTAGGATTAGGATAGTAGGCAACCCGTAGGCCAGTTAGCATGGGCAGGAGGGTACAGACCGTCAAACCGAAGGAGTGAAAGGGGGGAAGAAATCCGAGCAATACGTCGGTTTTCTTGAGGGGGAAAGCCTCCAGTATGCCAGCCACGTTAGAGAGGATATTACGGTGGGTGAGGGGCACACCCTTTGGCAGCGCCTCTGAGCCGCTCGTAAAGAGAACTACGCAGGTTGAGTTGCTATTGATCTTGCGTTGGCCGAAGGCATCCAGTATTTGCGGAGTAGATTCACTGGCTAGTCGTTTGCAGGCCAACTTATCCTTAAGGCTTAGTTGCTCCCGTATGTCCTCAATCAGTAGTAGCTTTTCTTCTAGAAATTGAAGATCGGTCGCAACGATATCAAGAAAGGCGCGTGAGGTTAGGATCGATTCAATATTAGTAGAGTCACAGGCGTGCAGGAGCGCCCTTTTCCCGGCTGTCCAGTTAAGGAGCACCGGGATCTTGCCAGCAAGTATTGTGGCCATTACCGCAATTGATCCAATACATGAGGCGGGAAAGAGTAGTGCAATATGCGAGCCCGGAAGCTTTGAGATATGGCGCGCTATTGTTACTACCCGCAGCTTTACGTCGTTGTACGACATCACGCCAACCCTAGCATCTCCAAGAGCTGGCTTGTTGCTAAAGAGTGTGCACGCAGTCAGAAAGGCTTCATGAACACTTGTAGCGCCCCGTAGATCAGGCGCGGGGCGTTGCTCGAGCCCCTCAGTCCAGATCGCAGGGGGAATAAATTCAGCTCCTGGTGCTGTTGAGCCCAACATTCCTGCCGCTGCTTTCAGAACTGATTCAACTGAGACTATCTCACTCATCTCAACGTCGTGCACCTCGAACTCTCGGTCAACCCATAGGAGCAACTCAGCTATGGTGAGTGAATCGAGCCCCAGATCATCACCGAGCCTAGTCTTTGGCGAGATCGAATCAACCGGAACACTCGCTGCGTGCGCTATGTGCTTCAGTACCCGTGTCTGAATGTCGGCAGGGATCTCATCTTGAGTGCTTTGTTCCGCAGGTTTTTCTGGAAGGCTTGGGCAGCGCCCGGTCCAACGGCTGTGAGGTACCAGGCTTGCTGACTCCGGCTCTGGGTCGTTGTAAAATTTCTCAAGGTACCTGTTGAGCGTTAGGGCATCGGCGTAGCGGGGTAGATCTGATGGATTAAATAAGATCTCGATCTCAACTTTACGCCGCGGCGCAAAGAAGAATAGGTTTTCAGCCAAGATCCTTAGCCCCTGCTTGCTTGTAGATACAACATCTGGAGTAACGTTACCGGTAAAGGCCTTAGAGAAGATACTCCCGTAGAGGCCACGGATTCGGATCAGAGCTATATTAACCTGCGGATGAGACTTAAGGATCGTTGCCAATCCAGAGTTACCCCCGAGGCTCTCCTCTCCAGTAATCGAGAGGCGTCCTGATGGGTACATAAGTACATTCTCGCCGTCCTTAAGAATCTCAATTATATCCTCAACGGTGCGCTGAATTCGCCGGCGCTTGTAGGGGCCAGCCTCATAGTTCATATCAGCCATCGGGATCGCATCTATCCGCTTCATAAGCGGTTTTAGGAACGGGAGATTATACATCGATTCAATCACGACCGGGCGTGGTCGTAGGGTATCCCAGAGGTAGGTTGAGACGATAATGGGATCGATCTCGGCTGGATGATTTGGGAGCACAAGCACGCCCCGGGTGGTGTCGATCTGTTCCAGGCCATGTACGGTTATTGAGTAGCGGAGGCCTAGAGCTTTTTTGATCAGGGTAGAAAGCATGGATCCCATTAGGATCCCGCGAGATGGCTAGGTACGCAAGTAAAAATCGACTAAAAGCTGTATTGTCCCCAGGTGCTTAGAGATCTTGATGGGGGGCAGGCTATCCTTTACCTAGCGGTAATGATTGTGTAGGCTCGGCGCTCATTCCCGTGTGCGTCCTTAGCTCAGCTGGATAGAGCACCTGGCTTCGAACCAGGGGGTCGGGGGTTCGAATCCCTCAGGGCGCATTTCTTAACCATGCACATACCGCTACATCGACCTTTTCATCGCTAACATTGGGTAGTACCTGGTGATTTGGTAAAATGCCCTCGTAGGTCATGCCAGCCTTCTCCATAACCTTGCCCGAAGCTGGATTATCAGGATGATGGGTAGCCTCAATGCGCAACACCTCCGGTTGTGTTTTGGCCCACTCGACCAAGCATTTCCAAGCCTCGCTTGCATATCCCTTACCCCAAAAATTTTGATTTAGGATGTAGCCACCTGAGATCGTTGTAGGGCCTGTGGGACCTAACCCACACGAGCCGATATATTCAGAGCTATCCTTAATCTGAATTAGCCAGGCAAAGTGTTTAATCGAGGAGGGTTGCCCGGCAAAGGATAGGGCAGCCTGAGTAAGAAAGGGCTGAGTATCCTCAATCTTACCGGTGCATTTAAAGGACATATATTTGGTCGCGGTGGGGTCTTTCGCGTAGAGATTAAAGATTAGTGGTGCATCACTAATCTCTACTGCACGGAGTCGTAGCCTCTCTGTCAAGAACTCCCGTGGTGGGATTCTTGATAACGGGGCGATATCTGTTCTCTGGAGGGGCGTAGTTTGGATGCTCATAGGTGCATTCTAGCATAGTTAGAGTTAGCTGTGTGGTAAATCGGAGGGGCTAATGCATATTTACTACAGGAGGAAAGGGGGGTAATCTTTCACTTGCAGAGCTGTTTTATTGCATTTTCAAGGATAGTTTATGGCTAAAGTTTTAGTGACCGGTGGAGCTGGATTTATAGGATCCCATATCGTGGATCGTCTCTGTGCGCGCTCACATGAGGTGCATGTACTAGATGACCTTTCAAGTGGAGCGCAGAGGAACCTTGCGGCGGGCGTTCCGCTACATAAGCTTGATATGCGATCTGATGAGGCGCGCAAGATAGTTACGGAGCTTAAGCCTGATTTTATAGTTCACGCGGCGGCACAGGTCTCTGTGCGGGTCAGTATGGATCAGCCAGCTCTTGATACCGATCTTAATGTTACCGGACTTGTTAATATCCTTACCCCACTGCGCGGTAGAAAGGGGACACACGTTGTGTTCCTCTCCTCTGGTGGTGCTGTCTACGGTGAGCAGGAGTGCTTCCCTGCTCCAGAGGGTCATACCGTTAACCCGGAGAGCGTATACGGACTCTCGAAGCGAGTTGGAGAGATGTATCTAGAGTTTTGGTCGCGTGTGTGGGGCGTAACGAGCACAGCACTACGCCTATCAAATGTTTACGGGCCGCGCCAAAATCCCCACGGCGAGGCGGGGGTTGTTGCGATCTTCTGTGAAAGGCTCCTTGCTGGGAAATCAATAGCAGTGAATGGCACAGGGATGCAGACCAGAGATTTCGTCTACGTTGAGGATGTTGCTGAAGCGGTTGGGCGCGCAGTTGATACTCAAAGTGTCGGAGAATTTAATATCGGAACGGCTCAAGAAACAACGGTGATGGAGCTAGCTGAGCGCCTTAGGGATCTCGCCTGTCCAACAGCCGAGGTTCAATCTGCACCCGCCAAGGCCGGTGAGCAGATGCGTAGCTGTATCGATAATTCTAAGGCCAAAAAGGTTCTTGGATGGGCCCCAACGATGGAGTTTGCTAAGGGGTTAGCGCATACCCTTGAGTGGTACCGAACTGCAGCGCGCTAGAGGATACTGGGTCTGATAGCCTGTAATTTATGCTGAATAGCGACATCGCATGAAAACTGTTCTTGTTACTGGTGCTGCAGGATTTATCGGCTCACATGTAGCCGAGCATCTCTTGGCACGTGGAGATACCGTAATTGGTATCGATAATATCAACGACTACTATCCTGTCTCCTACAAGCGAGAAAACCTAGCGCAACTAGCTGCTCATGCAAGGTTCAGCTTTGTTGAGGGCGATATCTGTGATAGAGATCTTCTCAAACGGGTATTTGCAGGGCGTTCAATTACGCATGTAGCGCACCTGGCGGCAAGAGCGGGGGTGCGACCGTCGATCGAAGATCCCTTTATCTATCAGGAGGCGAACATACGTGGCACCCTCTCGGTTCTTGAGGCGGCGCGCAACGCGCAGGTACTAAACACGGTCGTTACATCATCATCATCCGTCTACGGTAACTCAAAACAGGTTCCGTTTAGGGAGGATGACTCGGCTACGGATCGACCTATATCGCCCTATGCCGCAACTAAGAAGGCTACAGAGGTTTTGAGTTATACCTATTACAGCCTCTATGGCATGAATATTAATGTGGTTCGTCCATTTACCGTATACGGCCCACGCGGAAGGCCGGATATGGCACCCTGGCTGTTTTTATCGGCGGCTCTAAGTGGATCAACGATCAGAAAGTTCGGTGATGGCTCAACTCGCAGAGATTATACCTACATCGATGACTTTGTTTGTGGTTTCGTAAATGCGCTCGACCGGGAGTTCGGTTTTGAGATCTTTAATCTAGGAAACTCGGCTACCGTTTCGCTCAATGAAGCGCTTGAAACTGTCGAAGAGGTAGCGAGCAAGAAATTGGCGATAGAGCTACTTCCAGCACAATTGGGGGATGTTGATATTACAAGCGCTGATATCTCAAAGGCTAGGCGTCTGCTAGATTATGATCCTAAGACATCATTCCGTCACGGAATGCAGCTCTTTTGCGACTGGTTTGTGAAAAATCGAGCAGGATAAATATTACCCGAATAACTTTATTCGCCGGGAGGAAGGTTTGCTTCCTTTTGGCTGAGCCGCAGCAGGTTCTGCCTGATAGCTAGCCTTGCTTGTTGTAGGCTTTTGCGAAGAGGTAAATGTTTCTCCAGTTGCCTCAGCCAACCGTTGCTGAATTTGAACCTGGGCTATTCCAAAGGAGGTGACGGCGATTGAATTATCGAGTCCACGAAAATCGTCCCACAGAGGTGCCTTATCATCGAGTTGCGCAACTTGGGTTGCAATATTCCGAATTGACCTGGCCTCTTCTTTGGTGATGATCGTAGCCTTTACGAAGAATTTTAAAGCCTCTTTGGTAGCGCGCTCCGCTGAGGGAAGCCTTTCGTTTTTTGTCTTGTCAATCAGAGTGAGCTTAAACGTAGATTTAAAGTCCTGCGCCATCTCTGAGCCAAATTTGCTCTTGATCTGGCTAAATACAGCGGCGGCAAAAAGCCCCTCCTCACTTACCTTCTCATTAGGGCTTTTTTTGCCTAGTAGCGACTGGATAGTACGACCGAACTCAGTCATCTCCATCTCACCAGGTGCCGGACGCGTGCGGCGTTGCTCAGCTAGGAGGGCCACCTGGGCTATTTTGCTACTGGTAGAGGGTGTTTTCATATGTTCCTTAGGTATGCTCGTAGGTCCTATAACGTTATGTTGCCATCGTCCTTATCACTACTCCAAACTACAGCAAGCAGTGTGCCAAGAGGGGGACAGACATACTCTCCCCAATAAAAAGAGTGGAGCACATCTATATAGGATGGTTTTAAGGGGAATGTGGATTCGGATAAATCGTCTTAGCCCAACAGATGCAACGTTACTGAGGGCAGACCGTTACGCTCTTTGGAAGCTTCCTCAATAGTTCCTCAAGACGTTTTTTACGCCTCTCCTTGTCATATCCTAGGGATTCAAGACCCTTCGGCACCCTAGTATAGAGGCCACTAAAGATAACCCTGATCTTAGCCTTATCTATCTTGATAGTGCTGCACTCTGCCGCTACAACCTCGCAGGAGTACGTATTGTAGTAAGGAACTACCGCCTTCCTTATGGCCGCAAGGACCCTTGCCCCACGTGTAGGGGTAAAGAGACGGGTAGCTGGATTTGGTTTCCATGTCTCACCAGCGCGGGAGTTGGCCAGGTTAATTTGTGCGATGACTACCCTGCTTGTAAAGCGCCAGATCTCATCGAACACCTTCTCATCAGTTGGTGAGCAGGATTCGCCATCTCCTCGATCTTCACAGATCGGAGGTAGGCCCTCGAAACCTACCTGTTCGCCAAGGAAGTTCCATTTACCAGCATATTCACCTTTGGCTGTTTCAAAGGCAGCTAGGTTTAGAGGAAATCCTTGCTTATTACCGATGGCGAATAGGGTCTCAGGTGCTGGAGCTGGATTTGGATTACCGACCGGTGAGAAGATCTGATTTAGTGCGCTGTAATCAAGCGGTACCACTATAGGTACACCATCCGGCATGCCTGGAATTGAGCTTGTTGTGTTCTTGTATGAGAAGAAGGCCTTCTCTATACCGTCCTGGAGAATGCGACAGACAGGACCATCGATTTCGACGTGTCTCTGCATGGCGATTTCAAGCGGGCTTTGTGCATGCAGGTTCGCACCAGATTCGAATATATTATTGATGAAGGATATTGCAGCTACTCCCCCAGGATCGGTTGGTAGTCCAGACTTGATCTCGTAATTACCGTTCTCTTGTAGTGTAACGACAATCTCTCCATTTTCATCGGCTGTTACAATGGCTCCGTTAATATCGACTGGCATGTAGGCGATCGGAGTTTCATTGATCTTAACAATTCCTGAAACGATAACATCTCGGATAATTGGAGTGTCTGTAGGTGTTGGTGTGATAGTTGGGGTGGATGTTGCCGTGCTAGTTGGGGTAGCCGTTGGAGTTGATGTTGGAGTGTTTGTTCGTGTAGCGGTTGGAGTCACTGTATTGGTTGGCGTAGTCGTTGGCGTATTAGTTGCCGTTGGCGTTGCCGTTGGTGTACTGGTTGGTGTGCTAGTTGGAGTCGCTGTTGGTGTGTTAGTTGGTGTACTAGTTGGCGTGATAGTCGGTGTCGAGGTTGATGTTGGAGTAGCTGTTGGAGTAGCTGTTGGAGTGCTTGTTGGAGTGTTTGTTGGAGTGCTTGTTGGTGTAGCCGTTGAAGTTGCTGTTGGAGTGCTGCTCGGTGTAGCTGTTGGAGTTGATGTTGGTGTTGCAGATGGTGTGTTGGTGCTCGTTGGCGTATTGGTTGGCGTATTGGTTGGCGTAGTCGTTGGCGTATTAGTTGGAGTCTGAGTAGGTGTATTAGTTGGCGTATTGGTAGGGGTGGCAGTTGGCGTATTAGTTGAGGTTGGGGTTGCAGTTGGTGTGTTAGTTGGAGTCTGAGTTGGAGTACTTGTTGGGGTGTTTGTTGGTGTAGTTGTTGGTGTATTTGTTGGTGTTGCAGTTTGAGTTGATGTTGGCGTGTTAGTTGGAGTCTGAGTTGGGGTATCAGTTGGCGTATTGGTAGGTGTAGCGGTTGGGGTATTAGTTGAGGTTGGGGTTGCAGTAGGTGTATTAGTTGGAGTACCCGTTGGGGTTGATGTTGGTGTACTAGTTGGAGTAGCGGTTGGAGTTACGGTTGGCGTGTTAGTTGAGGTTGGGGTTGCAGTAGGGGTATTAGTTGAGGTTGGGGTTGCAGTAGGCGTATTAGTTGGAGTCTGAGTTGGTGTATTAGTTGGCGTATTGGTAGGTGTATTAGTTGGCGTATTGGTTGGTGTATCTGTTGGTGTATTAGTTGAGGTTGGGGTTGCAGTAGGCGTATTAGTTGGAGTCTGAGTTGGTGTATTAGTTGGTGTATTTGTAGGTGTGTTAGTTGGAGTCTGAGTTGGTGTATTAGTTGGCGTATTGGTTGGTGTATCTGTTGGGGTATTAGTTGAGGTTGGGGTTGCAGTTGGCGTATTAGTTGGAGTCTGAGTAGGTGTATTAGTTGGAGTATTTGTAGGTGTATTAGTTGGCGTATTGGTAGGTGTAGCGGTTGGTGTATTAGTTGAGGTTGGGGTTGCAGTAGGCGTGTTAGTTGGAGTTAGAGTTGGTGTATTAGTTGGCGTATTTGTAGGCGTGTTAGTTGGAGTTTGAGTTGGTGTATCAGTTGGCGTATTGGTAGGTGTAGCGGTTGGTGTATTAGTTGAGGTTGGGGTTGCAGTAGGCGTATTAGTTGGAGTCTGAGTTGGTGTATTAGTTGGCGTATTTGTAGGCGTGTTAGTTGGCGTATTGGTAGGTGTATTAGTTGAGGTAGGGGTTGCAGTAGGCGTATTAGTTGGAGTCTGAGTTGGAGTATTAGTTGGCGTATTTGTAGGTGTATTAGTTGGAGTCTGAGTTGGTGTATTAGTTGGCGTATTGGTTGAGGTTGGGGTAGCAGTAGGTGTGTTAGTTGGAGTTAGAGTTGGTGTATTGGTTGGGGTATTGGTAGGTGTGCTAGTTGGAGTTTCAGTTGGTGTATTTGTAGGTGTATTAGTTGGAGTTTGAGTTGGTGTATTAGTTGAGGTTGGGGTTGCAGTAGGCGTATTAGTTGGAGTCTGAGTTGGGGTATTAGTTGGCGTATTTGTAGGTGTGTTAGTTGGAGTTAGAGTTGGTGTATTAGTTGGTGTATTAGTTGGCGTATTAGTAGGGGTGGCAGTTGGCGTATTAGTTGAGGTTGGGGTAGCAGTAGGTGTGTTAGTTGGAGTCTGAGTTGGTGTATTAGTTGGTGTATTGGTAGGGGTGGCAGTTGGCGTATTAGTTGAGGTTGGGGTAGCAGTAGGTGTGTTAGTTGGAGTTAGAGTTGGTGTATTGGTTGGGGTATTGGTAGGTGTGCTAGCGTATTGGTAGGTGTAGCGGTTGGTGTATTAGTTGAGGTTGGGGTAGCAGTAGGTGTGTTAGTTGGAGTTAGAGTTGGTGTATTGGTTGGGGTATTGGTAGGTGTGCTAGTTGGAGTTTCAGTTGGTGTATTTGTAGGTGTCTTAGTTGGAGTTAGAGTTGGCGTATTGGTTGGGGTAGCGGTTGGCGTATTAGTTGAGGTTGGGGTTGCAGTAGGCGTGTTAGTTGGAGTCTGAGTTGGTGTATTAGTTGGAGTAATCGTAGGAGTTGATGTTGGAGTGCTAGTTGGAGTATCCGTTGGGGTTGATGTTGGGGTACTAGTTGGTGTAGTTGCAGGCGTGTTAGTTGGAGTTTGAGTTGGTGTATTAGTAGGAGTTGATGTTGGTGTTGCTGTCGGTGTTGAAGTCGGAGTGCTAGTAGGAGTAACAGTTGGCGTTATTGTTGGTGTGTTGGTTGCAGTATCTGTTGGCGTATTGGTTGGCGTTGAAGTAGGGCTATTTGTTGGCGTATCTGTTGGTGTACTAGTCGGAGTATTAGTTGGTGTCTGTGTTGGTGTCTGTGTTGGTGTTTCTGTTGGAGTTGTCGTTGGTGTATTAGTTGGTGTGGTAGTTGAAGTCTGAGTAGGAGTCTGAGTAGGAGTCTGAGTTGGGGTGTTGGTAGGAGTATTAGTTGGCGTATTTGTCGGTGTAACGGTTGGAGTGTTGGTTGGAGTGTTGGTTGGAGTGTTTGTTGGTGTATTAGTTGGAGTTTTGGTTGGGGTCTGAGTTGGCGTGTTAGTCGCTGTGCTAGTCGATGTGTTAGTTGGGGTTGCTGTAGGGGTACTAGTTGGAGTGTACGTTGAAGTATCTGTTGGAGTTGCTGTTGGAGTATGAGTTGTAGTGTTAGTTGACGTTACTGTAGGGGTGTTTGTTGGTGTATTAGTTGGGGTCTCCGTTGGAGTGTTAGTCGCGGTATTAGTTGAAGTTGCAGTTGGTGTATTTGTTGGAGTGTTTGTTGGAGTGTTTGTTGGAGTGTTGGTTGGAGTGTATGTTGGGGTTGCTGTTGGAGTATGAGTTGGAGTGTTAGTTGACGTTACTGTAGGGGTGTTAGTTGGTGTATTGGTAGGTGTATTAGTTAGGGTTACTGTAGGTGTATTAGTTGGCGTATTGGTTGGAGTGTTGGTTGAAGTGTTGGTAGGAGTGTTAGTCGGCGTATTGGTTGGCGTATTGGTTGGCGTGTTTGTTGGTGTATCAGTTGGTGTAGTGGTAGGCGTGTTAGTTAGTGTGTTAGTTGGCGTATTAGTTGGTGTAATAGTTGGAGTATTAGTAGGGGTGCTAGTTGGAGTATTAGTTGGAGTTACTGTTGGTGTATTAGTTGGAGTATCAGTTGGGGTTACCGTTGGCGTGTTTGTTGGCGTGTTGGTTGGCGTATTAGTTGGTGTATTTGTCGGGGTATCAGTTGGCGTATTAGTTGGCGTTATCGTTGGCGTGTTGGTTGGCGTATTAGTTGGCGTGTTGGTTGGAGTATTTGTTGGTGTATCAGTTGGTGTGTTAGTTGGTGTATTGGTTGGCGTTAGGGTTGGAGTATTGGTTGGAGTGTTAGTTTGGGTTACCGTTGGCGTGTTTGTTGGCGTATCAGTTGGCGTGTTGGTTGGAGTATTTGTTGGAGTATTGGTTGTAGTATCAGTTGGGGTAACCGTTGGCGTGTTTGTTGGTGTGTTGGTTGGCGTATTGGTTGGTGTATTTGTCGGCGTATCAGTTGGTGTGTTAGTTGGTGTATCTGTTGGTGTATTTGTTCGAGTATTAGTCGGAGTATTAGTTGGCGTTACGGTTGGCGTATTTGTTGGCGTATCAGTTGGCGTATCAGTTGGCGTGTTGGTTGGAGTATTTGTTGGAGTATTGGTTGGAGTATCAGTTGGGGTTACCGTTGGCGTGTTTGTTGGTGTGTTGGTTGGCGTATTGGTTGGTGTATTTGTCGGCGTATCAGTTGGTGTGTTAGTTGGTGTATTGGTTGGAGTGTTTGTTGGAGTGTTAGTCGGCGTATTGGTTGGTGTATTTGTCGGCGTATCAGTTGGTGTGTTTGTTGGTGTATTGGTTGGCGTATTTGTTGGTGTGTTAGTTGGAGTATTAGTTGGTGTAATAGTTGGAGTGTTAGTAGGGGTGCTAGTTGGAGTATTAGTTGGCGTTACGGTTGGAGTATTGGTTGGAGTATCAGTTGGGGTTACCGTTGGCGTGTTTGTTGGCGTGTTTGTTGGCGTGTTAGTTGGCGTATCAGTTGGTGTGCTTGTTGGTGTATTGGTTGGTGTATCTGTTGGTGTGTTAGTTGGAGTATTAGTTGGTGTATTTGTTGAGGTATTAGTAGGTGTGCTAGTTGGAGTATTAGT
>JAPLFS010000062.1 GCA_026390555.1 Pseudomonadota bacterium | reverse complement strand
TCCATTCGTATCAACCTCTCCGTTACCGTGCAGTCCGGTAAAGGCGCGCCCATCTGAGTTTCCTACCGTAACGGTCCGCTCAGATAGGTTTCCACTTAGCTCTAACGCTCCGTAATACCCAGCCCCAGCGCTGGCGCGTGAGGGATCTCCGTAATTAAGCGCTGCGAAGCTCCCTACCCTCAAGGGTCCACTAACTCCACCACTCCAGTTAACGTTCGCTCCACTATTGCCTGGCACCTCACTTACTAAGCCTCCGTTGGTAACGGAGCTAGCGTTTGTAGAGCTGGTACTACCCCAGGCGTACTCGCCACTAAGAGCCCCAAGGGTGCCCCTAGCTGCCTTCTCGTATTCAAGCTCACTTAGCGGTCGTAACCCGGCCCAATCAAGGTAGGCGCCTAGATCCTCCCAGCTCAGATAGCTCATCGCAACCGTACAGTATGTTTCAGAGGAATTGCGATCGGGTAACGTAGCAGAGCCGCTACCGCTCCAACTTAGATTATTACGATTTGTAAGTGAGTCTGTATTCTTTCCGCTATTAGTCGAAGCGGTACAGTCCCGATTGCCGCGGTAGTTGCCAGTAGTAGGGAGTGAGTTAAAGAAATCACGCCACTGCTCCTGCGTAATCTCGTGCCGCATTAGGTAGAACTTACCGTACCCCTTCGGAAAGGCGGCTGGGATCGTATACCCTGTAGCATCATAGTACTCGGCGCTAGCAGAGCTGGTTATAATCTCAGACTCACTAGTTATATACCACGGGTCGTTGTCAGCGGAGCCCTGCTTAAATGAGCTAGTTGAGGTGTTGTTATCCCCGGCATAGAACGCCCCATCCGGAACGTAGACCATATGTATGGCGTAGATGCGGTAGGTTAGGTCATCACCGTATACAACTCCGTCCTGCTCATAATCCCACCGTAGCTTTACATCGTTAAAGTCTACGCTCCCTGAGCCAGCGGCGTCGCGGTAGATAAAGACACCCACTCCGGGGTTAGTAGCTATATCAAAACTTGTGGCTGTATTGATAAGCCCAGTAGTTATCTCTGAACCGTAGGGTGCCGTATGTCCGGTATTGAGCAGCGAGCCGGGTTTCCACTCGCCGCTACCCCGTGAGGCGTTCTTAAACTTCATAAACACCCAGACGGCGTCCCAGTTGCTCCGCCCTGTGCTTAAGCGCCAGGAGTAGTTCCATGCAATGTCAAACTCGACATCCATGGTGCCGGTGTTGGTATCTACTCCACTTAGTATGAGATTAGAGAGCACCACGCTACTTGGTCCGGCGCTGGTAAAGGTCGGGGCGGGGGTTGGGGTTTCGGTTGGAGTCTCAGTCCGAGTCTCGGTTGGAGTCTCAGTAGGAGTCTCGGTCGGAGTCTCAGTTGGAGTCTCAGTTGGAGTCTCAGTTGGGGGAGCGGTCGGAGTATTGGTTGATGTCGGCGTTGCTGTTGGCGTTGGTGTCGAGCCGCTGCCGGTAACGTAAAGGTAGGTAATATTGACCCGATCTGAACCATCGGAATCTGACTCGTCCTTACTATAGGAAATTTGTATTTGGTCGTTGGTCAAAACCGCGACTGTTGAAGTGACGCACGAAGTACCACTTACCGAACCAAGACCAGTTACGACTAGCGATCGAATCCTTTGGATGGACCCAACGTCATAGCCGGCCTCTGAAGATGCGCAGATTTCAAAGGACAAAGTTCCCGTCGTATTTACAGTAAATGTCAGAATGTGATTGGTATCGTTCCCTAATCCGCCAACATAGCCAGTGATTGGGTCTACTGATGTCCCTGTGCCGGAATAGCTTAAATATGCCGCATTGTTGGTGGACAAAAATGTAAGTGGGGCCAGACCGGCGCTGGTAGAGGTTGCGGCGGGGGTTTCGGTCGGAGTATTGTTTGGAGTACTGGTTGGGGCAGCGGTTGCTGATACTATAGTTGCGTAAACAACAGCTTGAGCGTCCAGATTAGAGAGTGAGCCAGCAAGGTTGACCGTGAAGTTGTAACTAGCGCTAGCGCTACCAAAATACAACGCATAACCGCTACCAGGGGTGCTCGGAAAGGAGAGGTTTCCGTTAACGGTAATGGTAGGATTACTATTAGGTGTTAACGCTTTCACCTGTAGGTAGTCCGAGCTCGACGTGTTTTGTGCCGTAAGGTTCCCCGCAACTGTAAAGCCGGCAGCTAAATTGTAGGTAGCGGTGTAGTCGTCACCACCAGTACTCGCCTGCGAGAATGTGACGTTATAGAGGGTCAGGGAGCGTTATAGAGGGTCAGGGAGGTGCCAGGGGTGATGGTTGTAGTACCAGAATTACTGGCTGCGAAAGTTACCGTCCCAGAATTATGCGTAAATGTTCCACCGGTGCGGTTAAAAGCGCCAGAATTTATAGTCATCGTTCCACTGGTTGAGGTGAAGGCGCCACTTGATTCGGTAAGGGAGGTGCAAGTTATAGATTGGGAGCCACCGGTAAAGGTACCACCGTTGATGGTCATCGCACCAAACGAGACCGCATAGCTCCCCTGATCAAACGTCCCCGCTGTTACCGTAAGGGGGCTGGTTGTAGTGAGTGTGGTCGTAGGAGATAACGTTCCGCTAGCCTTATTTACCGTCCAGGTTCCAGTGGAAACAACGCCAGCGGACTGGGCAACGCTCTGGCTCCCCGTTCCGTTGAAAGTGACGTTAGCATATAGATTCGCCTGAGCATCCGAGATCGATAAATCGCCAGCAAGCGCCACCGTGATGTTAGAACTAGGTGTCGAGCTACCAAAATACAGCGGACTACTGCTGCCGGGTGTGCTCGGAAAGGAGAGGTTTCCATTAACGGTAATAGTTGGATTGCTATTAGGTGTTAACGCTTGCACCAGCAGGGTGTCCGAGCCCGATGTGTTTTGTACCGTAAGGTTTCCCGCAACCGTAAAGCCGGCTGCTAGACTCCCGATGTGTTTTGTACCGTAAGGTTTCCCGCAACCGTAAAGCCGGCTGCTAGACTATAGGTAGCGGTGTCGCTATCACTAGGATCCACCTTGGAGAATGTAGCGTTATAGAGGGTCAGGGAGGTGCCAGGGGTGATGGTTACACCACCATAATTGGGTGAAAAAGTTACCGTCCCTGAATTATGCGTAAATGTTCCACCGGTGCGGTTGAAACCGCCAGAATTTATCGTCATCGTTCCACTGGTTGAGGTGAAGGTGCCACCTGCCTGAACAAATCCAGAGCCCCCGATCGTAATACCGATAGCGGCTGATGGGCTAATGGTACCCGTATAGCCACTGTTAATATTTATGCCAAGAACGTTAATATTTGCGTCCATCGTAGCGTTGTTGTCGCAGTCGGCATCAAAGATCGCGGTATCACCCGCGCCTGGAACTCCTGCACCACCACCGGTGCAGGACGCCGGATTTGTGGACGCCCAGTTGTTTGCATCGCTCCAATCTCCGCCTGCGGAACCGACCCAATAACTATTAGCCCCAAACGCAGATTGCGGCAGAAACATGCTCGCAGCAACAAAGATTAAACCGAGAGCAAAACGTTTCGTTGAATATTGTAGATATCTGAACATAGAGGTACTCACCCCAATAGGTGTTTAAAAACAGGGCTAAAATTTAATTACATAATGTAATGTTGTTGCGACACCCATGAAATTGTTAGAAAAATGTTAGTGATTTTTCTAATGCACGCCGCAAACCGTTGCGCGAATGTCACAGGAGCGCACATAAAACTTCTACCCAAAAAGAGCCCGCGTAAGTACCATAGCTATCTCTTTGGCCTCTGTTTCTGCCGGATCTGAGATAATCCAGACAAGTTGGTCGGAACCGTTATCGCGCCCCGCATCCAAGCCAAATCGAGTAGTTATCTCAGCGATACACCTGCATATTACTATCGGATCCTTAGTTTCGCTTTTTACCCAAAGCAACTCAGAAAGGCTTTTGTTAGATAAGCTCGGATCTCGAAGACCTTCCAAGAGGCGTAGGTTGTTGGCGAGTTGCCTAAGAGCGCTCGGTGCTGGTTTGATAGTCGCCGACACCGCTGGCTCGGAATTAACTTGCTGAAAAGGTGTTCCCTGCACTGCAAGTTCTGTAGTTATCGGCGGCAGCTTTAATACCTGGCTCGACTTGATCTCTACCGCCTTCTTAACAAGTGGTAGGATACGAGCCCTGCCACTATCCGCCTGCTCAGGACTACTAAGCTTCGGTTGCGCTGAGATGATGGCTGGTTTGATAGGCTGCTTTAAAGACTGGCCGCGCGGTAACTTTTGGGTTGCTTGCTTAATCCTAGGGAGTGGCGCGCTATCTTGAGCCTCTTCGGAAATATCTACTGGTCTAGTTTTAACTTCCTTAAGCTGCTTAATAAGTATAGCAACATTAGGTACTAGTGAGGGATCGAGTAGTAATGCTTGCGCATGTAGGTAGTTGAGCTGTTTCGGCTCTAAGTGGTTGATTGAATGTGCAATCTGAGTCCTAATGTTAGTGAATCTATGTTGGATACTCCTTGCCAGTAAAGAGAGGTCGTTTAGAGATAGATCCTCAATTTTCACGAGAGAGGCTAGTGCCCGACCTCGAACCAGATCCATATCTGGGTCTTCAGGTTTTGCTATTACGTCATCAATTAATATCCGAACCCAAGATTGCCCCAGCATTTCAAGCTCAGCAAAGCAGCGTACAACTACATGCGGCAATTCTTGACGCTTAAGAGCGATATTTAATATAGCATCAGCCTTTGTCTTTAAAGCGGTATCTGACATCGCTATTTGAGCTACAAACTCATCTACCCGTAGTCCGCAGCTGCTTGTAAGCGCCTGGCTAACTAGGGTTTTAAAGGTTGGTTCAGATTCAGATTTAGTTTCAATATTTACGGATTTAACAGTTGTGCGTGCTAACATGCTCTTCCTCGAATATCCTAGGGGACAAGTTCTTGCAGAATGCACGAGTGTAGATGTTCGACTCAAGGAGAGGTAGGTTAGATTTGTGTTTAACTTACCAATAAGGCTTATACGCCACGGTTTGTTAGATTTTAGTTAGAACTTTGCACTCAACAGAGGGTAGGCGAATTTACTAGTCCCCTGCGGCGGGTGCGGAGATAACCTACTATCGGCTATCTTTTCGTTTTACGAGTGCCATAAGGGGGGCGCACGGTATTAAACTTATCGTATGCTTGCTTTGCTTCTGCAATAGAGGGGTATTTCTTACTAAATACTTGAAGCGCTGCAGTGTGAACGAGCGTTTTAGAATCAGTGTCAGCTCCGAATAAGTTCCGGGCATCAGTTAATGCTCTATCGTAGACCTGCTTGGCTTCAGCGATAGATGTGTGTTTCTTAATGAATACTAGACCCGCAGCAGTACGAACAAGTGTTTCAGAGTCAGTGTCTGCTCCGAATACGTTACGGGCCTCAGTTAAGGCCTTATGGTAGACCCGCTTGGCCTCAGCCATGGAGTTGTATTGCTTAATGAATACTTGAAACGCAGCAGTACGAACAACGGCTTCAGAATCAGTATCAGATCCGAATACGCTACGGGCCTCAGTTAAGGTCTTATCATATACTTGCTTGGCTTCAGAAATAGCCGGGTATCTCTTAGTAAATACTTGAAATGCAGCAGTACGAACTATTTTTTCGGAATCAGCGTCGGAACCGAATACGCTCTGGGACTCAGTTAACGCTTGATCGTAGACTTTCTTGGCTTCTGAGATAGAGTGGTATCTATTAGTGAATATTAGATTTGCAGCAGTACGAACAAGTGCTTCAGAATCAGTGTCAGATCCGAATACGCTACGAGCCTCAGTTAATGCTCGATTGTATTCTTGCTTGGCTTCATTGATAGCTTTGTATTGCTTAATAAATACTAGAAACGCTGCAGTGCGAACAACTGTCTTAGAATCAGCATCAGATCCGAATACGCTCTGGGCCTCAGTTAATGCCTTGTCGTATTGTTGCTTAGCTTCAGCAATAGTTGGATATTTTTTTGTGAATACTTGAAACGCGGCAGTGCGAACTAATCTTTCAGAATCAGTCTCAGATCCGAATACGGTGTGCGCCTCAGATAATGCCTTATCGTATTCTTGCTTGGCTTTAGCGATAGAGAGGTATTGCTTACAGAACACTCGAAATGCAGCAGTGCGAAAGAGCTCTTTAGAATCAACGTCAGATCCGAATACGCTGCGGGCCTCAGATAATGTCTTATCGTATTCTTGCTTGGCTTTAGCGATAGAGGGGTATTTCTTACTAAATATTAGAATTGCAGCAGTGCGAACAAGTGTTTCGGAATCGATGTCAGATCCGAATACGCGATGGGCTTCGGATAATCCCTTATCGTATTGTTGCTTAGCTTGAGCAATAGATGGGTATTTCTTAGTGAATACTTGAAACGCAGCAGTGCGAACAAGTGTCTTAGAATCAGTATCAGATCCGAACACGCTATCGGACTCAGTTAAGACCTTATCATATTCTTGCTTGGCTTTAGCGATAGAGGGGTATCTTTTAATGAATACCAGCCCCGCAGCAGTCCGAACTAGTTTTTCAGATAAAATATCAGATCCGAATACGCTATGAGACTCAGTTAGTGCCTTATCGTATGCTTGCTTGGCTTCAGCGATTGATGGGTATCGCTTATTAAATACCTGAGACACTGCAGTATTTAAAACTGCTCTAGAATTAGCATCAGATCCGAATATGCTTTTGGCTTCAGTTAATATTCTATCCACCTCAAAAACAGATAGAAAATGTGCTTTTTTAATAATACTCGGCCACACCCCTGCTTCACGTATCAGTTGATAATGCGCAACTAAATGTTTAACGAACGTTTCTGTTTTCTGAGGATTGCTTTTAAGGTCAGATACTTCAAAACCGGAAAACCTGGCACCAACGATACACATGTTTTTGGCAAACTTCATGAATAGAGGGTCTTCTCTGAGGCCTTTGTAATTTTCACCTACGCTAACAAACCCAAGAACTTCATCTTGAAGATTAGCGATACGCAGGCTTGCCCTACCTCTAGGAATTACGAACCTCGAACTACTAAGTAAATCGACGGAGAACTGTCTTTCTATCTCATTTGCTTCTTTGGTCTTAATCAGAATTAGAGACTCAAGGGTGTTCGCAAGCTGGGTTCTGGCTTCCTTAAGATCTGCAGGCTTTTCAATCATCTTGAGATTATGAGGGATATTCAAACCTTAGTCATGTTGAAGAGGAGTGGTCTGGAAACGACCTTAAAGCTCGGTAAGATTTGTAATTATATTACGCCAGTATAAGCTAGTCGATAATTAAATAGCTGAATAAGTTACTAAATTTATTTAGGCACTCTATCGATATGGCTAAATAGCTATAGGTTATCCACGCGCGGTCTTTTGTATATCACCACGCCAGCGACGGTAGTCGTTAAGAATTTTCACGGCATAGGTCAAAACCTCTGCCGGTATTTTGCGCTTACCGCCAGTTGCAGATAGCACATGCCCAGGGCCCCAGTTGTATGCAACTAGGGTCATAACCTTATCGCCCCCGTACTCCGCTTCGAGCTCTTTTAAGTAGGCGATGCCGAGCTTTAGGTTGTGCCCCTCTTCGTAGATGCGTAGTTTACGTATATTATTCCGTTCGGCGAGCCACGCACCGGTTTTAGGCATGATCTGCATCAACCCCTGCGCGCCTTTGTTAGATCTCGCCGTTGCATTAAAAGTACTCTCAGACTTTATAACAGCGGCCACAAAGATCGGATCGTATCCCTGCGCATGACTCTCAGCAACTATGCGCTCAGCTAGTGCTCGCGGATTATTGTGGCGCGGAGAGTATAGCTTAATAATCTGGTAAATCCGGGCTATGGTAGCCGAGTTTTTGGAGGCTCTTGGTGCTGTGTGGTAGGCAACTGGGATGATCGGCGGGGTTAGATTTGCCACTATAGCAGGCTTCTGTCTAGCTTTGTGTTGGTGTAAAGGTGCTAATAAAGATGTTTGACGAGCGTTGGTCGTTACCACGCGAGGTCGCTCCAGATCGGTTGCATCAAATGTTTGTATAATTGATCTCCTTAGATCCTCCGACCGAACTGTCGCTAACTCAATCTCTGAATCTACATCTGCGGTGGGCGCAGAGAGCATATAAGCAGCGGCAGAGAGAAAAAGAGCTATCGGTATTACAAAGCGGACCAAATTGGAATTAGCCCCAGATTCTGGTGCCTCGGTCTCAACAACTGGGGTAGCTGCAAGTAGCCCGGCACCCGCCGCGCGCGTTGAGCGAACAAGCCTTCCCTGCGGCGCTAGTATGGGGCTAGCAACACTCCTATTTGAGCGATCTAAATCCAGTTTCATCAGACACTTATCAGCGGATAAGGCAGTACTGCTTCACCTTAAATGATAACCAGCTGGAACCATTAGGACAGAATCTCAAGGATATCTTGCCGTGAAAGCGAGATCTCTGAGCTATCCCCGATAGCCTCAGACAGTAACGCCCTCTTACGGCCCTGGAGCGCTAAGATCCTGCCTTCGATGGTATCGCTTGCAACCAGGCGGTGTACCACTACTGGATTCTCCTGTCCGATACGATAGGAGCGGTCTGCCGCCTGGTCCTCCGTGGCTGGGTTCCACCATGGGTCTAGTATATAGACATGATCGGCTGCGGTTAGGGTGAGTCCAAGCCCACCGGCTTTAAGCGAGAGGAGCATCACCGATGGTCCATCCGAGCGTTGAAACTGCTCTACAATAGCGCCGCGCTCAGAGGTTGAACCATCGATGCGCGAGAACGAGATCCCCTGCTCGCTTAGCTTTGGCTCAATCAGATTAAGTAACGAGGTCCACTGCGAGAACACCAACGCCCGATGCCCCTGCTCCAGTGAATTGCCGAGAGATTCGAGTAGCAGTTCTATCTTGCTCGAGCTTTCAGCCGCAATTCCTGGCAGTAGCGCCGTATGACAACACGCCTGCCGCAAACGAAGGATAGCCTCAAGGGCCGAAAAGATCCCCTCTCCTCCACCAATTCTCTCTACAATCTCGCTGCGTGTTGCCGCCATAACCGATTCATAAACGGTTCGCTCCTCCTTACTTAACTCACATTCAAGCACGACCTCGGTTTTTGGTGGTAGCTCCTTTGCCACGTCGCGCTTAAGGCGTCTTAGAATAAAGGGCGTGGTGCGCCTCTTTAATCGAGCTGCTGCGCTCATCGTAGTGCTAGAGGTGCTGTGTCGCCTAAAATCGCTAACTGGGCCGAGCAGCCCTGGTGCTAGGAAGTGAAACTGACTCCATAGATCTAAGAGTGAGTTCTCAATCGGGGTTCCGCTTAGGCTTATCTTAAAAGCACCGCGCAGTTTATACGACGCGCGCGCTACCTGACTATCAGGATTTCGAATCATCTGAGCCTCGTCAAGGATAATAGTATCCCACTCCTCTGTCTGGAGCTGCTCTATATCGAGGCGCATAAGTGCATAGCTCGTTATGGTGATGGCAGCGGCGCAGTCGAGAACGCGTTGTGGCCCATGATATAGCGATACCGTAAGAGCCGGCCTAAAGCGCGCTATCTGCTCACGCCAACTGTGCAACACCGAGGTTGGCGCCACAACCAAGGTTCGTCCCTCAGCAACGCAGAGCGCCTGTAGGGTTTTTCCAAGCCCCATATCATCAGCCAGCAGTCCGTTTAGTCCGTGGCTACGAAGAAATGATAACCACCGCACGCCGTCTACCTGGTAGGGACGGAGCTCCGCTGTTAGGTCCCCTGGAAGTATAGCCTCTGGTAGGCTATCTACATGCTCCAGCCCTTTTCGTAATCGTTCGAAATAATCCGGTGTGGCAAGACCCAGCGAATCGCAGATCTCGCTCACTTCGGGCAGTAGCGCAGCAGGACTCCTCTGCTCTGAGGCTCGAAAGGCTAGCATACGTTCAAGTGCGACAAGATGCGACGCAAGCCACTCCTTAGGGAGCGCTCCCCATCCGCCACCAGTAAGTTGAACGAAGGAGCCCCCTGCGTAGTGCGCAGCAAGTGCGCTTTTAAGCGAGATAGTTGCGCCGGTTGGGCTACGCAGGATCATATCAAGCGAGTCTGTGCCCTCGCTAAAGGTGGGCTCTAGGGAACTCGCTGGATTAAAGATAGTAACGCCATCACCGCGCGTCTCCCAGCCACGTAATCGCTCTACAAATCTAACGGCGCCCTCACCGTTTAGAACCAAGGCCTCGTTTAGTCGCAGAGCTAAACGTCTACCCAGATCGCGCTCAAGCCGGGACTCCTCAACTGGGTCCCTAACTGGAACCTCGCGCCGAGAGAGCAGTTCAAGCGCTCCGGCGCGCACCTCGGCTATCACCGGATCTCCGTATACTAGGTGGGGAATCACGCTCATACGGGCTCCATCAGGGTCAGAAACCGTCTCAATCACGATACGGGGCGCTATACGCCTAGCGCGTGGAAGCTCCTTTGTTTGCACCTCAACCGTAACCTTAGACTCTAGGTGAGGGATTATTCTAGAGGCGAGCTCGCTAGCCATAGCGGCTGGAAAAAAGGTTCCCTCTCCTGATATTAGCTTAAGCTCCTCAAGGGTGAGTGCAGAGTCCTCAACGGCGCAGAGCGCCCCATCTAATAGAGCAACTCCGTTTTCAAAGAGCTCAGAAACCCCTGTCGTGAGATCTCTACGCACCCTAAAGCCGCCTGACTCATCAAGCACAATAACACTCGGAGCTATCGCCTCGAGCAGTACCCGTATCGGCTCGCCATCTAGCTCTACGTTAGAAACGCGCGCAAGCATCGGGATAAGTAACCGCATGGTCTTAGGATCGAGCACGCCATCTTTTCTTCCCGTCAGGATATGATCAACTAGTAGCTCCTCATTTGTGTATGCGATTGGAGGTAAGGATGACGCGCGGGCCGTAATAGCCTGCGTGAGGGATGTAATAAATGGCTCGCGCACCTCTCCAGCACACAGCACGCGCGCAAATGATATCCGACCACCGCGCCTAGATAGAGTATGTACGACGACCCCTGGTGCCGTACTCGACGCGCGCATAAGGGGGCGCCCAAGAAGTCCCTGACGAACGGCTAAGATCGTTGCTACGACGTGCTTACACGGGTCTTCGTTTGCACCGCAATCACACTGCCACAGCTCGTTAGCTTCAGAGAGTACTACCGTTAAGATACGATCGCGGGGACCCTGATGAAGCGAAAACGTCCTCTCATCACCCAGGACGCCCCTGCGCTCCTGAAAATCGGCGTTACGGGCTAACTCAACACCTGCTGACCAGGTAGAGTGCGAAGCAAGCTCGCGCGCTGTTTTAAAAAGCGTATCCATATCGTTTTGACTATGCGGCGATGCTGATTTTTTGCTCGCCGTCTAAGAGATCTATGAGGTTGGCGATAGCTGCAAAGATCTCCTTACTATCCGTAGCGGTCTTAACCCGATCGAACCATGAAATAGTGCGGCGCTTATGCGCATAGTTAAGCCACTGCTTTATACGCGCAACGGTCCTTCTATCCCCCTCGGCGTTATTCCTCGACTCAGTAGCGAGGCGCGAAAGAATCTCTAACCAAAGGGTCGGCGAATCGCCGCAAAAAGAAACCCCCTCTACACGCCCCGGCAATCCTAGATACTCAGCGCAACTAGCGAGCATTCCAGGCTCGGCCAACGCGCCGCGCCCTATCATAAAGTGCTTACCGCCGCTCTGCTCCTCGCACCGTTTAAGATCATCGAGACACCAGATCTCTCCATTTGCAACCACCGGAATATCCAGCTCCCGACGCACCCTTCCGATCGGCTCCCAATAGGCGGGCGGAGTATAGCCCTGCATCTTCGTGCGCCCATGTATCGTAATCCAGGAGGCACCGCCACGAGCGGCGCGCTGCGCATTCTCATAAATAGCTGTCGGGTCCTCCCAACCTAGTCTGAGCTTCGCTGAAACGGGAAGATGCTTAGGAACCGCGCTCCTAACAGCCGAAACGATCGCTTCAATTCGCTCCGGGTATTTAAGTAACGTCGCTCCTCCGTCGTGCCTATTAACTGTAGGTGCTGGACATCCAAAGTTGATATCAATTCCAGTAGCCCCAATACTTACGGCAGATGCAGCAGCCTCCGCCATTAGATCTGGATTACCGCCAAGGAGTTGAAGCTGAACCGCCGTTCCATAGCGAGTAACGCTCCCACAGGTGAGCTCCGGCATATCACGAATAAAGCTACGCTCCGGGGGCACAAGGGTCGAGATACGCACGAATTCAGTAACACAGTACGAAAACGGCATCAGATCCGTAAGAACTCGGCGCATCAGATGGTCAGTTACACCATCCATCGGCGCCAGTACGAGCGCCGGTTTATTGGGATCTATAAAATTGTGCGAATTTGCCAGGAGCGTCACGATGCTTGCTTCTCATTCGCGTCGATAGTGTCTGTCAGATGGCGAGACTCAGAGCTAAGCAGCCCTTGAAAAGCCTCTTTTGGAACAATAACCTCCGTAGGCCCAAAAACATACGGCGCTATCTCGTAGGGATTATACTGCAAGAGAAGCCCCATTGGGGTAATACCGAAGTTGCTCGGAACTAAGATCGGATCCCCGGGCTTCATAAAGAAACCAGCCTCTGCCAGTGATCTACCCACAGGAATCTGGCGCGTGCGGCGAAACTCCGCCTCAACGATAGTTTGTAACATGCTCCTTGATTTTGGATCTATTATGTCATCAAGCGAGAGTCTGCGACCATCTCGTGCATTGAATGTCAGTAGTGTGCGGTCATTAAATCCGTGCGCGCCACCTAAATAACCCTGACTGACTATATCGATAGTTATTACATCTGGGTTCTCGAAAAGTACTGTCGCCGTCCGACTAAACTCCCAATCGAGCGTAATATCAGAGAGCCCCTCATTTACGAACTCATCAAAGCGCTCCTTGAGCTCAGCCATTACTAAATCTATAGTTTCCTGGCGCTCCTCGCTGTCGAGTGGGGCATAGAGCACAGAGGAGGTCTCCTTTGTAATTGCAGCGCGGGCTTCTGGTGATAGCTCCTTAGATAGGCTCGGTAAGGGATCGAACAATATCTTAACGCACGGTGTTGGATTGCAGGCCCCGAGCAGCTTCGGCTCTGCAGCTACGCGCTGCGTCTCTAACGGCTCTGTAGCAAGATCTGGCGTAGTTATTGAGCAACCAAGAAATACGCTTCCAAGAAGCGCTATGGGTATAAGGCGTAGTGGGGTGTTTATCATATAGCAGCTAGACTACACCCCTGGAGTATCCTTCGTCAAAACACTACTGCGCTCGCACCTTGCCACGAATAGTTCTGGCTTTCTTAAGGGTTGCGCTCATATAGTCACGGTTCATCTGCGCGATATACTTGATGCTTATCCCCTTTGGGCAGGCCTCCTGGCACTCGCCGTGGTTGGTACACCCTCCAAAAAGCTCGGCATCCATCTTAGCAACCATGCTAAGCACCCTCCGACTGCGCTCCGGCGCACCCTGCGGTAGTAGTGCAAGGTGGGTAACCTTCGCCGCCGTAAATAGCATCGCCGACCCGTTTGGGCACGCCGCTACGCAGGCACCGCACCCGATACAGGCAGCGGCATCGAAGGCCTCATCCGCTAAGTCCTTCTCAATTGGAATAGAGTTGGCCTCCGCCGCAGCTCCGGTCTGAACCGAGACGTAGCCCCCCGCCTGTTGAATTCGATCAAAGGCGCTACGGTCAGTTACTAGATCTCTGACAACAGGAAAGGCTGCAGCCCTAAACGGCTCTATATATATAGTATCGCCGTCCTTAAAGGTTCGCATATGAAGCTGGCAGGCAGTTGTGAGGCTCTTAGGGCCGTGCGGACGGCCGTTAATGGTCATGGAACACGACCCGCAGATCCCCTCTCGGCAATCGTGCGCAAATGCTACCGGCGAATCGCCACGCTCTACCAGGTGCATATTCAGAACGTCTAGCATCTCAAGAAACGAAGAGTCGCTACTAACTCCATGAACCTCATGTTTTTCGAATCTTGCTTCCCCCGTAGCACCCTTCTGGCGCCAAACAAACAACGTAAGGTTCATAACATAGCCTTTATTTGTAATTTCTAGTAGCCAGGTGAACGTTATCGAAGGCGAGTGGCTCCTTGGTAAGATCGTGCCCTACCCCATCCTGCTTCTGGCTCCACACGGCAGAGTAGCAGTAGGCGTTATCATCACGCTTCGCTTCGCCGTCCTCGGTCTGATACTCCTCTCGGAAGTGTGCACCACAAGATTCGTTGCGGTTAAGGGCGTCTAAGCACATTAGCTCCCCTAACTCAAAGAAGTCCGCCACACGACCGGCCTTTTCAAGCTCCTGATTAAGCTCCTGAGCCTCGCCGCCGATAACTGAATTCTGCCAGAACTCCTCTTTTAGGGCAGCTATCTTTGAGAGCGCCTCTTTGAGCCCCTGCTCGGTTCGCAACATTCCGCACTTATCCCACATGATTCGCCCAAGCACTCGGTGATAGTGATCAACCGTCTTGGAACCCTTCATCGAGAGGAACTTCTCTACTCGCGCGTTGGCACGCTCCTCGGCTGCGCGCACCTCGGCGTGCTGCGGCCCTACGGCGCTCAAGCTTTGCTGTGCAACGTAATCACCGATCGTATAAGGCAGTATAAAATAACCATCCGCCAAGCCCTGCATCAGAGCGCTTGCGCCAAGTCGATTAGCACCGTGGTCTGAGAAGTTAGCCTCTCCTGCAGCAAAGAGCCCAGGGATAGTTGTCATCAGATTATAATCTACCCAGAGACCGCCCATCGTATAGTGCGGCGCTGGATAGATACGCATCGGAGTTTTATACGGGTCATCTCCAGAGATATTTGCGTACATATCAAGGAGGTTTCCGTAGCGTGCCTGAATTACATCTTGACCCAGGCGCTTTATAGAATCAGTGAGATCAAGATATACACCAAGTCCCATAGGCCCAACGCCGTAGCCAGCATCACAACGCTCCTTTGCAGCGCGCGAGGCGATATCGCGTGGGGAGAGATTTCCGAAACTTGGATAACGGCGCTCAAGATAGTAATCTCGCTCGCTTTCAGGAATATCGCTCGGCAAGCGCTTATCCCCCTGCTTATTCGGAACCCAGATCCGCCCATCGTTTCTAAGTGACTCACTCATCAGGGTTAATTTCGATTGGTGCTCCCCCGATACCGGAATGCTGGTAGGATGAATCTGCGTAAAACATGGATTTGCCATACCGGCGCCATGTTTATAGGCGCGCCAAATGGCGGTCGCATTAGACCCCATCGCGCTAGTTGAAAGATAGAACACGTTTGAGTATCCACCCGTTGCAAAAACAACTGCATCGGCCACGTGGCTTTCAATCAATCCGGTCCTTAAGTTACGCGTTACGATACCCCGACACCGACCATCTACGATAATAAGATCCTGCATCTCAGTCGATGGGTGCATCTCGACCGTTCCGAGGTGGATCTGGTGATTAAGCGCAGCATAGGCACCAAGCAAAAGTTGCTGGCCGGTCTGTCCCTTGGCATAGAAGGTTCTAGAAACCTGAGCTCCACCAAACGATCGATTCGAGAGAAGCCCTCCGTACTCACGCGCAAACGGCACCCCCTGCGCTACGCACTGGTCGATTATATTAACGCTCAGTTCAGCTAGACGGTAAACGTTCGCTTCACGCGAGCGAAAGTCGCCGCCCTTGATCGTGTCATAAAAGAGGCGAAAGACGCTGTCGCCATCGTTTTGATAGTTCTTAGCGGCGTTAATACCACCCTGCGCTGCGATGCTGTGCGCCCGTCTCGGGGAGTCCTGAAAGCAGAACGCTTTAACGTTGTATCCTAGCTCGCCTAGCGATGCAGCGGCAGCACCACCGGCTAGTCCAGTACCAACTACTATTACTGTGTGCTTGCGTTTATTGGACGGACTAACGAGCTTAATATGGTCTTTGTGGCTCTGCCACTTCTGCTCAATCGGGCCTGATGGAATCTGCGCGTTAAGTTCTAGCTGCATAGCGTTACTATCTGAATAATAATATTTAGCCGTGGTTATCTACTTGTGGTGGTGCAAGGAGTCCGCTAACAACAGCGAGCGGGACCGAGGAGAATCCGATAAAAAGTCCGATCGCTACGATCTTGGCCATTGTGCGCATACCACTGTTCCAACGTGGAGTATCAACCCCCAGGGTCTGAAACATGCTCCACGTTCCATGGTAAAGATGTAACCCTAAGAGCGCCATAGATACTATATAGAAACCGACGATCGGATAGCTCTGAAAGGCGCTAAATACGTTGGCATAGATCTCACCCTCACTAAACCCACGAAAGTGCACTGAGCCGGTCGTAAAATGTAGGATATGGTAGGTGATAAACGCTATAAGAAAGAGTCCGCCGTAGAGCATCGTCCGCGATGCTGCATTAGCCGAGCGATACGAACTTATCTTGTAACCCTGCGGCTTTGCTCTTCGATTAAGGCGAGCTAATTGAATACCGCTAAAAGCGTGCAATATAACGCAAACAATAAGCACTACGCGCACTAACCAAAGTACGCCGGAGTGTCCTAGCAGTTCGGATCCCATCTCATGCAGAAACCTTCCGTAACTGTCGATCTTGTAGTCATCTGTTTTGGTGTCGAACCCTGCGAAGATCTTAAGGTTGCCGGCCATATGCCCGACCACAAAGCCAACCAATACTAGTCCGGTCAGCGCCATCGTCATCTTTTTTCCGAGCGTTGAACCGTAGAACTCTTTTATAAGACTCATAATACGTAATTATTCACCATCTGTTATCTTTGTATACGTTAATGCTTATAGGAGATTTAATAAAGGGGTCAAATTAATGTACTAACAAGCCCTTTTACCCCTAGCGCTTCACCGGCTATACTAAAGAGGTGAATCCTAGCCTCTACCAGATCAATATAAGAACATTTCTATCGAACCTAGGGCGGCAAGCTACCCTAGACGATATCCCAGATCTGTTTTTGGACAGACTCGCACAGCAGGGCTTTGATTGGCTCTGGCCGTTAGGGATCTGGTCAATTGGTACGGCGAGTAGAGCGGTTTCTCGCTCTGAGCGTGGTTGGCGAGATGAGTACCTAAAAACTCTCCCCGATCTATGCGACGCCGATATCGGTGGCTCGCCTTTCGCCATCACCGCCTACTGCACAGATCCGGCCCTGGGAGGAGATGAGGCGTTAGCACGACTTAGGGCGCGCTTAGCAGATCGTGGAATTAAGCTACTGGTTGACTTCGTGCCCAATCATGTAGCACTGGATCATCCATGGGTGAATACTAACACAGAGTTCCTAATTGAAGGGGACGAGCGTAGTCGCAGCGCGGCACCGGATCGCTGGATCACGCTACCTAATGGAAAAGTATTCGCCTATGGCCGTGATCCGAACTACCCCGGCTGGCCCGATACCCTACAACTTAATTATCTTAATCCGTTGCTGCGCGAGGCGATGACAACCGAGCTGCGCTCGATAGCTACACGCTGTGATGGGGTGCGCTGTGATATGGCGATGCTACTTGAGCCCGAGATCTTTGCACGCACCTGGGCGGAAACCCTTGGGTGTAGCTCTGAGGGTCTGCCCTCTTTCTGGCCGGCAGCTATTAAAGCAGTCCGGCAGGATAGCCCTAAGTTTCTTTTTATGGCCGAGGTCTATTGGGGCTACGAATGGAGGCTCCAACAACACGGCTTTGATTACACATACGACAAAACGTTCTACGACAGACTGCTGGATCTTAAGGCCCCTGCCATACGCGAGCACTTGGCTGCGCCGCGTGGATATCAGATGCATATGGCTCGCTTTTTAGAGAATCACGACGAGTCGCGTATCGCCGCAAAGCTGCCTCTACCCGCACATCGCGCCGCCGCCATTCTAACCTTTCTCGCCCCAGGCCTTAGGTTTTTTCACGACGGGCAGCTTCAGGGCAGTAAGGTGCGGGTTCCTGTGCACCTTCATAGAGCGCCGCGTGAACTGCCTTGCAGCGAGGTCGCGGAGTTCTATAAAGCGCTTCTTCCGATCGTACACTCCCCCGCTGTGCGCTCAGGCGCCTGGCACATGCTTGAGATTTCCCCTGCTTGGGCCGGAAATCCTACGCACGAGAACTTCATCTGCTACCTGATCGAGCACCCCCTTGATCATCTCCTGGTTGTGGTTAACTACACCTCATACCGTGGTCAGTGCTTAATTAAGATTCCAGAGCGCAGCTGGCTTAACGGCTCAGCGGAGCTACGCGATAAGTTATCCCACGAACGGTGCGTCCGATCAGCGCTTGATTTATCGCAGCGTGGTCTGTTTATAGATGCTCCGGAGTGGGGAGTTCATATATTCTCGATCGAATGCTACTCATGAACTGGCTTGGTACCGTAGCGCACCTCCCGATAGTTCAACATCTGCCTGCCATCGCCGCAGGTATCAAGGAAACCTCAATCTCGATTCTTGAGTCCCCTCCAGGGAGCGGGAAAACGACCCTGCTACCGCTTTATCTACTGGACGAGCCGTGGCTACAGAGCAAAAAGATCCTGGTTCTACAGCCCCGTCGGATAGCTGCTCGCAGTGTAGCTTTGCATATGTCGAACCTGCTTCAACAGCAGGTCGGTCAAACGGTCGGATATCAGATCCGAATGGAGCGTAAGATCTCTGCAAAAACTAGGATTGAGATCATAACTGAGGGGTTACTAACTCGCCGTATTATCTCTGACCCCGATCTCTCTGATGTTGGATTAGTTATATTTGACGAGTTTCACGAACGAAGCGTTCACGCCGACCTGGGGCTCTCTCTTCTGTTGGAGGTAGTAGCCAACCTACGAAGCGATCTTAAGGTCGTTGTTATGTCAGCAACCCTAGGCGAGAGTGCTGCTCTCGCAGCACTTGCAAATGCATGGCGTTACAGCTTCTCACTTGCCCCGCATAAACTAATTATATCGTACCTGCACGGCGAGGCGCGCCAACCGGTATGGCAACAAACCGCTGCAGCTATTCGCTCCGCTCTTGAGCAGCATGAGGGAGATCTCCTAGCGTTTCTTCCCGGAGTTTATGAGATTGACCGTTGCCAGGGGGAGCTTGAGCGCACTCGCAGGTCAGAGCTACTAAGCAAGCTTTTCGGCGAGCTCGATTATGCCGAGCAGCTTAAGGCGCTTCTTCCAGAGCCATCAGGGCGCAGAAAGATAATACTAGCAACACCGATAGCAGAAACTAGTTTGACCATCGAGGGGGTACGGATTGTTGTTGATAGTGGTTTGCATAAGGTTGCGCGTACGGAGAGCTCCGGAGTAACTACGTTAAAAACGGAGCGGATCTCACGTGACGCAGCAGATCAACGAGCCGGAAGGGCTGCTCGCACGGCGGCCGGGGTTTGTATTAGATTATGGAGCGAGCACGAACAACGAGCACTTCGTCCTCAACGCGAGCCAGAGATCCTGCGCGCTGACCTTACCCCTGTCGTGCTTGACCTTGCTGCGTGGGGTGTTCGTAACTGCCTGGAGTTTCCTTGGCTAACTAAACCGAATCCGAAAGCGCTTGAAGACGCCCTTGCCACCCTACGAAGTATCGGCGCTATAGATGGCTCCGGTGCTATAACCGAGTCCGGTAAGGTTATCTCTCGGTTCGGCGCTCACCCACGCCTGGCCAAGATGTGCCTCGATGCGCGCATCTTTGGTTATGAGGAGCTAGCTGCATCGATACTCACGCTACTTGAGGAGCGTGATATACTGGCTGGCCGCAAGGCGAGTGCGAACTTACTTGATCGACTTGAGTTGCTTAATAATAGCGGCGGCAATAACGGCGCGGTACGGCGGCTGCGGGAGCTTAGGGAGCGTTGGATGGGGCGTATTCGCGCCCTACCTGCTTTGCAAGCCTCGCAGGCTTCGCAAGCCTCGCAGGCTTCGCAAGCCTCGCAGGCTTCGCGTATGCCTAGCGCAGTAGATGCCGTTGGATTGTTACTAGCCTCCGCTTTTCCTGAGCGGATAGCAAAGCGCCGCGAGCCGAACTCACCAAGGTATCTATTAGCTAACGGATCGGGGGCCACCCTTGCTGTGGATGATGCTCTTAAGGAGAGCGAGTATCTCGTGGTGGCTGATATGCATGAGGGATTGGGTGATGGGAGGATCTTCCTTGCGGCTCCATTTAATCCAGAGCTCTTTGATGGAGTATTGAGTGGGCTTATCAGCAGCAATACTCGTAGCTCTTTTAATGAGGAGCGAGGAACCCTCAGTCGTTTCTGCTCGAGTAGCTGCGGCGCTATTACAGTTACCGAGCGCACGGTGCCGCTACTAGATCCGGATGAGCAGCGGGAGGCCTTTCAGGAGTGGCTAACATCAGCCGCTGGGTTTGCAAAGATTCCGTTTAACGCCACAAGTGCGCTGCTGCGACAACGGATAGCATGGTTACGCCAGATCGGTTTTGCGGAACCCCAACCCCTTCCGGACCTCTCCGATCAGGCGCTACAGAATAAAATCTCAGAGTGGCTCGCGCCATTTCTCCCACAAAGGTGCTCTGTTAGTACCCTCACCCCCGCGCTCGTACAACAGGCACTAGAGGCGCTCCTCTCCTGGCAGCAACGCCGCACTATTGATCTTGAAGCTCCGGCAACTATCACCCTCCCAAACGGAAAAACTAGACCACTCAGGTACTCAAATAACGAGGCGCCCATCGTAGAGGTTATTCTGCAGGACCTCTTTGGACTCTCTGATACTCCAACCGTTGGATCTAGTAGAACTCCCCTAATTCTTCACTTACTCTCACCGGCACGACGCCCCGTTCAGGTAACTAGCGACCTGGCAAGTTTTTGGAGGAGCGGCTACCAAGAGGTTAGAAAGGAGCTGCGCGCTAGGTATCCCAAACATAAGTGGCCAGAAGACCCCATCAAGGGTTCGTAGCCCAATATCAAACTCTAGCCCTTACGCTTGCCCCTCCCCTCAGAATACTGTCTTATAATGTGCATGGTGCTTTATCGATCCATTAATACTGTAGGCATGTTTTTATCCTTTGCAAATTGCCTTATCTTGGCACTTGCTGGGTGCTCACATACTTTACAACCAGGGAACGTAGATAGCGCAACCTCACCACAACTAGCGTCCCAGCTCCTCGGTACGCAACGCGAAGAGCTCCCTAACATGGATACCCTCGAGGATGAGGACGATGTAGCCCTCTTTGGTTCTGCTGAGCAGCGCGCACTAACCATAAGTAACCTTTGGTACAAGCACGGCGAGCGGATGCAGGAGAGTAGTGCAGCGGGCTCGCTTGCATCATTTATTCGTGCTGCGCACTTTGCTAGCGAGGCGCTTCAATCTGAAGCGTGTAGCGATCCTTTTAACGAAACATGCGGAGAGCTGCGTGTCGGCTATCGACTAGCGCTTAAGAGGCTAGTTGAGTTGGTTGCTAAGGGTAACTGGGTCGCGCCTGAACTGGCTCCTACTAAGTATCGGTTAGAGCTTTTAAATGGCGAACGACCCCTGGAGCTTGCGGGCTGGCAGATACATCTACCGACTGCGGAGTGGTCTAAGAGCACTTACCGCAGAGCTGGCATCGGTCTTGAAGCGGTAGCGTGTAGCCCTACGGAGCACCCCTTAACGATCTGTGTTCCACTCACCTTTGTGCTGACTTTTGATGCCCCGACGGATAGTGAGCGCATCGGAGCGCAACTCTCTACCTTTGATGGATATCAGCACGACATGATTAAGATAGGCGAGCGCGAGCTCTCGCTTGCGGCGGATTTTGCAGCCGCATGGCGCCTACTTGTCGAGCAGGCGCGCCTTGCTCGAAGCCCAAAGCTCTTCTGTTTAAGCACGCCAACTAGCCTAGCTACTACTCTTATCGCTATCACCGATATTACGACCGCTACACCTACCTGGACAGAGGAGTATGCAGTGCTATCAAACGATGCTCGGCTGCGCAGTCACTACGACCTCTGTTTATATCCGGTCTCTAAGCAGCTAAGAGCCGAGCCGCAGGGCCGGAATCTGCTTAATATATTACGTAAACTATCTGCCAACGTTAATGTCTCTGAGTTACAACAACCAAGTACTCAAGCCTTCTTTGTGGCGGACGGGGATAGCGCCTCTGCAGTTCTCATGTCATTTCTTGGGCATGTTTTGCGACAACATGCCGTTCGAACCTCCACCACTTCTGGAGCAACACTAAAGATTAGTGGTGTGTATCTCCTTAAGCGCCAGGGGCAGTTGCAAGCTCCAGCTCGACTACTTGCTACCGAGAAGCGCCTAAAGAAGCTCACGGCGCAGCTTAAGATTCCACTTAGCGGAGCAGCCGAGTCCCCCGCCCCGGGCCAGCTTCACCCCTTAGCAGCAGAGCTAAAAGGGCTACGCAAAACGCTCTACGAGCTAATTGAACTTGAGACTCACGAGACAGCCCCCGTTACGGGGACCCCAACAGAGGAACCAGAGAAGCTCGAGCTCTCGCCTATCTATTAGGAGTAGGCAGACACCCACTATTAAGGGGCGAGTTTGCGGAGTAAACTGGCGTGAAAGCAAACCCCGATCAGGGGACGTCAACATATACAACGGTAAAACATGGTGAATATTTACATCTTAGTAGCCGCAATTGCTTTTGCGGAGCGGGCCCTTCTTAGCTCGGTAGGATACCATTTCGATCTAGAGTCGTGGTGGATAGTTTCTGGAATAGTTCAAGCCGGAGACTCCGTTTATGCAAACACGCACCGCTACAACTACGGCCCCTGTTGGGGCTACATACTTGCGGTGCTGCGTTGGCTCAGTCAGCAAACTGGCCCCGATACGATTGAGAGATTTCATCTCTTCGTCTCCTCTTTTTTGAGCCTCTTTGATATCGGAATTGCTATAATCCTAGGACGACGTTTCGGGCTCATCGCATATGTTTTTTTTCTACTCAATCCGATCGGGATTATGTTGACCGGTTACCGCTCCCATATGGATAACGTAGCAATCTTATTTGGGCTTGCCGCCTGGGAGATATTCGCCTACAGAGCCCTCTCCATTAAAACTATACTTCTCTCAGGTTTTTTATTGGGCCTCTCGCTTTCAACCAAGCATATCCTAATCGCCTTCTTGGTATGGCTCCCTTTTCTTCGCCGCCCTGTTTTAAAAAACACACTCCCTGCAATGGCAATTAGTTGCGTGGCTGGTAGCCTATTTATTCTGAGCTTTACGCCGTGGCTTTTCGATCCGGCAAGTCTTCAAGGAATAAGGAAGCATGTAATTGAATATTCATCAACGGAGGGCTTCTCAATTATCTTTGCATTAAAGACCTTTACAACTGATTACTTGGGGCTAAGCTCTCTTAGCGGTGTGCCGCTACGCACTATATTTATCGTGCTACTTAGCGCCGCTGGACCCCTAGTAGCGATATTTACAAAGGCATGGCAACGCGCTTTCTATATCTATCTACTGGCTGTATTTGCGCTTTCATCTGGAACGGCGGACCAATACCTGGCTGTGCCGCTGGCTACGGTTGCAATCTCTCTTTACACCCCTTGGGCTTGGTTATTTACCGCTATAGGAACCATTGGAATTCTGCTTGGCGGCGACAACATCCTCTCATCGTTCGGAGCTCTAGCGAGTCAACTTCCATTCTTTGCGGCGGCACAGCTGTGCCTGTTGGTACTATGGTATCAATTGCTCCGCAGACCCACCACGCGTATCAAGGCTTAGCTTTGCGTGTTTTCTTCTTTGTCCGTCTTGGTCTCCGACATACTAACAGCTTTTTTTACAGTACCGTAAGCAGGAAATCCCCCCATCTCGTAACTATATACCGGATTCACTGCGTGACACCCGGTCGCAAAGGATAGGCTTAATAGGGATGCAATTAGTAATATAGTGCGGGTCATATAGAACTCCAAAAACATACAGCTCGAAACTTCTTTATCCGTTATGAACCGAGAAACGATCTGTGTGCCCTAAACCTCGCAAGATTGCTATTTAAATACGAAAATCCACTACTCTGACAACCGATTCGCTAGTAGTTGCGCTACAAAGGCATGGCCAGTTTGATTCAGATGACGGTCATCATCTAGATATAGGGGCACCCCCTGCCAGGCCACAAAATCCTCAGTAAGATCTAAGGTTAATATCCCCTCAGAGAGGGAGACTTCTCGTGCCCTACGCTCCGTATTAAAGGCGGCCTTTCCGCGCTGCTCGCCCTGAATCTCGGTATAGGATGGAAGAATAACTACTACAAATCTGATCTTACGTTGATAAAGCTCCCTCTTAAACTCCTGCAAGACATGTCGCAGAAGTTGCGTTGAAAGTTCAATATCCTCCTGCGATTGAAGCTCCATTAGATCTTTATCTGCGAACAGAATCTCTTCAAGCCGAGCTTCATCGCTCTGCGGAAGATATCGCCCGGTCGCAATTAATCTAAGAGCTATCGGCAATCTAAATGGTGGGAGGATCTCCTCGACCGGGTTTGGGTGGTTCTCAACTATTACATCAGCCTTGATGCGATAGATCTTATTTTTAACTAGGTCCATAAAGTCGTTAGGTGGATAAAGTGTGAGAATAACGGTATCTGGCGCTAGAGCTAGCGCATACCTTTTAAGCACGCCCAGGGCCTGATCGGGGCCGTATCCGGCAACGCCTAAGTTAAGAACCGAGGTCTTCATCAGCCGCTTCTCTAGCTGCTTTGGAAATGTCTCGTGCGCATCAACTGCCAAACCCATCGGGAAGGAGTCCCCAAGCACGACGATCCTTCGCTCAGTTGTCTTCGGACCAAATTCGGCGTTACGAAACCCCGCACTATTAAGCCCCAAGCTAGCAGAGCCCTTAAGTTGGTAGAGAAGTTGCGGGTCTAATCGAAAGACAGCCGAGCCTCGCCCCCCGGCCACGTCCTTACCAACTAGCAAAAAGATCGGCTCTATTCCATATAGGTACAGCACAAACTCACTAAAGAGGAGGCAGATAAGGGATATTGTGATCCACTTTGCTATAGCTTTGATCGTCACTTAGCCTCCGTGCTAGTAATTGAGATCCTGCGCTTCTTATCGGGACTTAGCCAGCGCCTGAAAGAGCTCAGTAGAACCGTGACAGTACTTACCAGGCATCGAAAAGAACTCCGTGCTTACTGGTCGTGACATTATGGTATCCACTACAAGCTTGCTCTGCCCCACAAATACCCGCAAGACCCGATCGAATTCAGGATACTCGGCGGAAAGTATCCCTAGGTCATTCTCGGAATCTCCTAGTACGATTAAGCAGCGCCGTTCAGTTGGATTAACGCAATCGAGGATATAACGAACCCCCTGCTCCTTGGTGCAAGTGAATACATCAACGTAGTTTCCGCCCCTAATAAGCTTATAGCCGTTATCGGATACGATCTGCACTACTGCTGGGTCGTTAATGTAATCTGAGAAGATCTTTTGCTGTATGGGGCCCGCTATATTCTGCTCATGGAAAAATATGGCGGCCTTGCTTGGCAGAATCTCTATGAATGACTGCGTCCCGAAGGAGTCCGATATTGAGGTCAGAGAGAATCTGCGTCCAGACCCTATTAAATCGTCCCGTAGCACCTCAGAAAATACCGGCGTATCGCAACCTACGGCGCAGCAGATCGCCCGATCCATGGCACCGATCAAGGTTCTACGGTCAGTTTCCTTAAGATCTGCACCACTAGATAGCTCCACGAGTTGCCCAGCGACTACCCGCCCGCGCCAAGCACCAACTGAGTGCACAACGTATAGTTGCTCATCTTTAACGGCACCTAACGGTTTAAGTAGAAACTCGGTTACGGAGTGGCCGGAGTCGGCTGTGGCCAGCACCATCATCAGGCCCCTCTCTAGGAGTACCCTCTGGCTCTCTCTCATTGCAGGAAGCATCCCGTTCGCAGTTTGCGTTATCAAGGTACCGGTCATGTCGCTCACAACAACCAGATCGTCGGGCTTGATCGTGCTAAGCTCACTGGAGAGTTCATTCCAACCCTTCGGAGTAGGTGTGATACAGATGCTTTTTTCGGCAAACATTATAGATCTCTGTAGTTTTAAAATGTGGGTTGCTAAAAACGGTTGTAATACCGTTGGCTAAGCAACCCAATAGCCTTTTGCGGGAACCTTTCTTAAATTACGAACCTGTGGTTAGAAATTCAACGGTAACTAGCTGGTCAAGATCGCTCGTTTGATACTTAACTCCTCGTAGCTCTTTTTCTACGAAAACGAGACCATCATATCTAATGTTATCGTTGTCGGTCCAAAGTACGGCTTCAGAAGATACGGGCTTCCCGTGATAATTCTTCCATGTGTACTTTTTGACCTCCGTGAGAACAAGTGAGACCTTGCCGTCATCGTTATCCTTCAGCTCCACAATTCCCTTAAACATTGCGGGAAAAGCGTAGGGCTGATTTTTCGAGATCCAAAGTGCTGCAAGCATGCGCTTGCCCCCTTTCTGAAAGTGAGAGAAAAAACCTTAACGCATCTATATGATACAGTTTTTTAAGGAACTACTCCACACACCGTTGCGATGTGGCAAATGTCATAGAAATACTGTTTTCTCGAGCCCTTACCAACCTTTGATATGAAAAATCGGTTCCTCACCGATAAGTGTGGGTACATTAGATGAGAAACCCCTGCGCGGGAACGTGAACCGCTTCCCGTTACCTGCCCCCGCTCCGATAGCGGTTAACCCTTAAAAACCAGCTTTGACAGCATGGCCGCCAAGCTGCTCAAAAGACTCGTAGGAGTTTTAAGTACGCTCGGATCAACAAGGTTCCACGCTTTCAACAGGTCAAAGATCGCGGCACACTCCAAAGTAGAGCCCCGCGCAATACTATAGTAGCGCTTTTTGTCGGCAACGCCTGTTTTGCCTGCACCTTCTGCAATATTTAATGAAATGGAGCTGGCGGCGCGGCGCAACTGGTTGACAATATCGCTATTTCCGTTCAGGAGGAGGCGAATAACACTAATAACCTATTCAGTAATTCAACCGACTTTTGATAGACTTCGAGCTTTTCATGACAAAACATATCTTCTATTAATCGGTGCTTTTCGAAATAAGTTTCCGGTATCGGAGCGGGAGCAGGTAA
>JAPLFS010000061.1 GCA_026390555.1 Pseudomonadota bacterium | reverse complement strand
TCCTTGTCGCGTCCGGCTGTCGGATCCTGCACTACATCAGCCCGCGCATAGCAGCGCTGCCTGACGTCACACTTAGCACACTTAATCGGATGTGGACTTGGCGTGACAGGACCTCCGTCCAGAATCCGGCGCATCTGGTCAATTAGGCCCTGCGCCCAGCGTTGCTTGGCTTCGGTATTATCAACCCTGATACGTTTGCATGTCGGGCCAAGCAGTAGATATCCATGTGTCGGACGCTTACCTTCGAACTCCTCGACCAGCCGCATGTATACAAGTAGCTGTGCAATGTAGCGATCGCGTAATTTCTTAGCGAGCGGTTTGCGTTCTACCGGAATGATAAGTCCGGCCTCCTCTATCAAGGCATCGGGCTTACCGGCTAATCCTTGAGCAAGAGAGATATATTCGCGCTCAGGCAGGATGGTACTCCCTTCGATTGAGATAGTAATTGAGGACGATGAGAAACCACTCGCCTTTCTACGACGACCAGCAGCTCGCGAGAATGAGCGAATCACAAGCAGGGTTGCGCCAATGAGCAGTAGGAGCTGCAGCCCATTGTTTCTAATCGAAATAGCCAGCAACTTATCGATAGGAATGCCCTCTTGGTTAAGCAGCAAAAAGAGAACGAGCGCCGCGCACAGTAGCACCGCAAGGTATCGAATCCACAGCCCAAGCTTAAGCGATTCATCAAAGATGTTTGACCAATCTTGATGCAATTTCTGTCCGAGAAGCTTCTCCTCAAAGGCGACCCGTGCGCCCTGCTTATCGACCCACTTGAGCTTCCAGGATTGCGCGCAGACGGTGAAGGCGCCAACCTCTCCCGCTGCTATGATGTGCTTACCATCTGCGCCCGTCGTTGCCACTAGCGTCGCCTCCACTATCAAGTTTCTGGAGTTATCTCACGCCTTGAAAAAACGAGACACTAAATGTTTTAACGCGGCACTGCTCCCCTCGTTCCCTTCGTTCTGGCTAGGAGGGAGGCGCTGAGCGTACGTAGCATACCCCAGATTGAAAGCCACTTCGGGGTATGCGGTGTATGAGTGTCCCTCAACGGCATCTCTGTATCTCGGTATGAATCAAAGATAGGCATCTCAGGAAGCGTGCTAAAGACCGGGAGGTGCGCCGTTTCGAGTAGAAACTGTACCTCCGTTGCCTGGTGATGAGTCAGCCGCCAAAAGGCATATCTCCCGCAGGCGGAAGCGAACTCACACTTTACGCAGAAACGCCCAATCTCCTGCTGCGAATAAACCCGCACCACGAAATCATTTCTATCTTCAAGCAGAAAGTTCACTTCAAAGGCCTCAATCCACCCCTTGCGCGCGCGGTAGGCTGTGACCTCATCAAGATAGATCCCCTCCAGCATTAGCCGCTCGGAATCGTACCAGAGCCCTAATCCTACTGCGATCTCTCCATTTGCCCCTGCTACATGTATCTCTGATTGATGCATGAACCCTGTTTCCTCATGTTAAAAATAAAGTGGCCCCCCGAGGGGGACCACGGAAGTGGATTCGCTTCTCAAAGAGGTGCACGTAGCGGTCCTCAAGAGCGTTTTCGCGATCCTCTTCAACGCCCCAATAGTTGGCGTTTCGATCAAGGGGACTATCGACCCAATCGCTGTCGAGCTTTACAGATCTGGTCTCAGATCCCTCAGCTCCTGCAAACTAATGCTCTAACCTGTTGAAATGTGGCAAAATAAGTTGCCGAGTGCCTATATGACACAACGCGCCTGTTCTGATATGCTTCCCCAATATTCTTAGCCATTTGGAAGCTTTTTAAAGTCAGCTTACCGGTGGTAATTTTGATAATTCGTTTTTTGAGCTTAGGAAGTAATTTCATATGAGAAGAGAGAGAGGGAATGGAGGTGGACGGCGCCCACAGCGTGGTAGCGGAGGCCCTTCAAGGGGGCGATCTCAGAGAGGAGGTCGCGGTGATAGACACTCCCGACGGCACCCTAGACAGAGTGCTGAGAGTGGCAACCAGCGGGAGAGGATCGCTATCGAAAGCGGCGATCTAGTCTTGATTGATCAGTTCATGCTCGCCAATCCGCAGTTCATCGAAAAGATGGCTACAGTTGTTGATGAGGATACAACGGTAAAGAATGAAGTGATCCGTGAGTATGGTGGAAAGGTTATCGCGGTAACTCGCGGAACGTACCGTATCGAGCGCGATCCATTTGCTTACACAATAGTTGTTCATCCTGAGGGAGATTCACTTGAGGCTCCGGATATGGTGAAGGATGCGACCGAAACGCTCGGCGAGGTCAACATTGATACACGTTGTTTGGCGATGCTAGACCGCGAGTTGCTCGATGATAACTCGCTCCTTGAGCGCTACCAGCAACTTTGGTTTGACGGACAGGACAAGGCTTGCCGTGACCTGCTCCGTGATAACGGTGGTGCGGTGCGTTACGGCTTCCGTCGCGATGGTGACGAGCTTGTTGTGTTTCAGGTTCCAGGTGCGGATATTATCTGCCTCTGGCCAAAGAACATAGAAGAGCTTACCCTGAACCAGGATACGCAAGCTGCTCAAGAGGGGTAGCAGGTAACCTTTTGGTTCTGTGCTAAACTATCTCGAACAAAGATTAAGCTTTAAGCCAACCAGTACAGATTATGGTGGCCTTACCCGTTTTAATGCGGCGAGATTTCGCTTTGGTGGGGAGTTCGGTCTAGATCTGGATGGGGCGTTCTTTGGCAGTTCGTCGAGACATGCCGTGCTCTTTATCCACGGCAATAAGCACAACCTGACCAAATTTGCCGCGCACTACGAACTCTTCTCCTCTATCGGGGCTGCCTGTTTATCCTTCGACTATCCAGGTTATGGAGCGAGCAGTGGGACCCCCTCTGAGGAGCGGCTCTACGCCAGTGCGCGTGCTGCGTACTCACACCTGCGCTACGTGCTGGGATACGCTCCTGAGCAGATAATCGTTTATGGATGCTCCATGGGTGGCGCTGTAGCGTTAGAGCTATTGCAACACGTTCCAGCGGCCGGCCTTATTACCGAAAGCACCTTTACGAACTCCTTGGATATGTCGCGCTATCTCTACCCATACCTGCCTGTATGGAAACTTGTGCCGAACAGATTTCGCAACGATCAAAGGATGCCTCGGCTACGGCTGCCGCTATTTATGATCCACGGAGAGGCCGATCTAGTTGTTCCTGTTACGATGGCCCATCAACTTTATGCGCTCGCCTCATGTGAAAAAAGCCTTATGATCGTGCCAAGGGCGACGCATATTAACTCTATTGAGCTTGGTGCTGAACCTCTGAGCGCTGCTGTCGCTAGCTTTATAGATAAAAACGTTACCGTGACCAACTAGGTTGAAAGTTACGGTTGGTGGCCGGATTAGCCCCGAGATTGGGTTTTGGCCTGCCCTCTAACCCTTGATTTGACGCTGGGCTTGCTGAGATCGCGATAAACATACAGATAAAAAAAGCAATGGCTAGAAACACCGCTGGAATCACCTTACTGCTATCCGCACTACTTGAAGCGGACTTGCCTCTCCCTCCTCCGAAACACCCAGACGGAATATCTCCACTGCCCCGTGCGCCGTGCAACCGAATCTCATCGCGCGGCGATAGAGACGGTGTCCCTTGCTGTCCTAATCTAGAACCACTATTACTTTCATTATATTTAGAGCGCACAGAGCTTCCTCCTCCACCAAGCACGAAGCTGCTACCGGTATCACGATCGGGTTGAAAGGTCTGCTCTTTGTGCGAGTCTCGGCTGCTCGATACCCACTGCCCCGTACTAGAGCCGGTACTGCCAGTGAATCCCCCCATGATGAACTTGTCTAGCGACATAACAAACAACTTGTTAAACTTAGGAATGATATGGGCACTCTGTTAAAATTCGTGCTCTAGCATCTTTATAAGGATCGCCAATACGATTACGGTCAATAAAACATCGCTCTTTGCCCTGCCTGCCAACCCTTGTAGCTACCTTAAATAATTCAAGTAGTTATAAGATGCCCTTTAGGTAACTCATTTACCGTAATGCACCATACCACTGGATAGGTAACTATTTCGCCTATCAGATCCATCAGGCGGGGCGTACTAATTTTATGACTGATAGCAACACAAAGCTAGCTCCTCTACTACTTAAGATACCGGGCATGACTGATGATGGTCCGGCTAGCAGCTTTGAGCTTAATGGCACGACGCTCACGCTAGAAGAGGTGCTAGGTGTTATCCGTGAAGCCCATAACGAATCAGCTCTCACCACTATCGCTATACTACAAAACGCTTCTACCCTAACTCGCTCTGAGCTGCAGCTCGTTATATCAACCCTTTTTGCTCTAGCCGGCCGGTCAGATCAGGGAGAGCTCGTCGCCAAGCAAGCAGCTGAGTCCCTGATCGCAATCCTCTGCGTTCACAGTCATAATCTGGAGGCGCTGTACCTAGCTGCCCAAATTTTAAAGCGGTGGGAGCAAGATCCGATGCAGGAAGCACTCTCAGCAACGCTCAGTGGTGTTGTGATCCCGAGCTTAGGCACAGTCACATTTACAGCCGATTTATCGCGTAAACAGCTACTAGAGCAACGCTACGTGCTACTCAAGGCGCTTGAAACCAAACCCCTGCAGGAGGTCGCTATCTCTGTAATTAGCGGCATGCTTGAGAATCAAGAGCAGCGCTTAATCTCTGCGCGCAAAGAGCTCGCCGGTAGCGTACTCTCCACCACAAACGCTCTATTGTTCCAGAGCTCTGAGCTACAGGGCCTCAAGCGCCTTGCGGCGGTAGTATTTGCAACCGGTATCGCTCCGCGCGCGCTTAATCAAACGCAGCTCAAACAGGGCATAAAAACGCAGGGACTGCTAGTAACGGCGCAGGATGCTGAAAAACGATTGCAGTTCGGCCTGGCATCCGCAGTAGAGCTACATAAAGCGATGCGCATGCTCGGTCGAGTGATGTCTATCCAGGAATATGAGCTCGCCTTAACCTTTGAGCTTCCCAACAACGTGCGCATACCGGCTAACCAGAGTTGGTTTTCACGCGAGGAGTGGGCTACCGCCCATCGACTTGTGTTGCTTGCATTAAAGGATAGGCTGATTAATCCAGCACACAGCCTGGCCTTGCTTCACCTTTTAGCAACCAAGGTCAAGGTCGAGGATCCAGCTGATAATAGGGAAAGCAGGCGACGTGCTGATTTACTCAGTCGTAGCGAACGACAAAACGCTATCCAGGAGATTTCGCAGCTTGCCAGTGAGCGCAGCATCCCACTCGAAGAGTTCTCCTCTCTCGCGGATGAAAAATATGCGCGACTTTTTCAGCCTGAGTTTCTCACTGCAAATCCTACTGCTTCCATAACTGAGGAAGGGGCAGCAACTCAGGATGCAGCACTTGCAACAAAGCAGCGCAGCGCCTTAGAGCTGGCCTTGAAAATATTAAGGGATAATAGCAGCTCCCTTATCTCTCGTCTTATTGCCGATGATTTCGACCTCCTCAGGCAGGTGAATGGACTCGAAGTAGAGCAGTTCCGGCAGCTACTTGAACGCATTCGAGGCCGCGCTGTATCAGAACCATGGGCGCGCGTAGCGTTCCTTGACATCGTTCGTGCGCGTCACGCTGATTCAGTTACGGCAAGTGTTAGAACTTCTGCTCTCGGATCACTGGTAAACGAAGCTCGTAAATTGGGGCGTCTCACAAACTCATTTGAGAAGGAGGTCTTTGCAGTATCTGCAGAGATTCCGCACCTATCGTTCCTTGTGCAGCAGAGCAGCTCTGCCCTGTCTGAGAACGACCCCGATCCCGTTACGGAATAATAATTATCTGTCCGGCCATAATCTTAGCGCTAGTCAGGTGGTTTGCTTGCTTTATCTTTTTAATCGAAGCTCCACTCCTCTTGCTGATTGTAAAGAGTGAGTCACCAGGCTGTACAATATAGCGCTGCTTGGATATGCGCAGCTCGCGCTCATCCGCTTGCGCCGGCTCTATTGGCGAGGGTAATTTACTGCCAGAGGATTTTGTCTTTGAAGCCGCTCGTACTGGCACGTTCTCAGGCGTGATAACACGTTCGGCATGCTGCTGATACTCAATCGGTACGCGCAATACGTACCCGGCTGGAATACGCGCCGCACCACGCCAAATCGGATCTAGGAGTGCGTAATTAGCCTCCTTAAGTGCCTGTATCGGAACTCCGGTCTGACGTGCAACGTGATTTGCTGATACGGAGCTCCGGATCGGCACAGATACATGCCGCAACGGTTGCTCAATTGGGATCTCTGGAAAGTATTTTTGATGGTCCTGAAAGATCTCAAGCGCTGCTAGGAACTCCGGATAGAAATTACTTGAGGCGAATCCGAAGTAGCGCTCACGTGGATCTTCGATAATGGCGGCTAAATTATTAGTTCCGGCACGCTTAACCTTGGAGCGCACCCCACTGATACCGTGATTATACGAGGTAATGGCTAGTGGCCAGGTTCCAAGCGAGCTGTACGCAGCGCGCAGATATTCAGCGGCGGCACGTGTTGCGCGGATCGGATCGCGGCGCTCATCAACGTATTTCCCAACCTGCATCTTGTGCGCGCGCGCGGTGCGCGGCATAAATTGCCAGATACCAGCCGCTCCGACGCTACTGTATGCGGTATAATCAAAGGATGACTCAACGAACGGCAGCCTGGTTAGCTCCTTAGGCAGACCATAATCCGAAACAAAAATCTGCTCCATTACGGGTAGATAGCGCCAAGACTTACGAATTGCCTCCGCGTAGCGCTCCCTGATTCCTGACTGTGTACGGATTAGGTCGTCATCGATTAAGCGCTTATACTTGATAGCTCCACCGGGAATATCACGGAGTAGATCTGCAACCTGCTGCTGAAACGGCGTCTTGGGTTCCTCCCCTTTTGAGAGCGCCGTTAGTTGCTCTCGCATCGTGGTGAGAGCCTCTTTTTCGATCCTATCCTTATAGCGTTCCAGGACAACGGGATTCATTGTTTTGGCTTCGTTTGAGAAATCTAGCAGCCCGAAGCGGACCTGGGGAAAGTCTCTGTAGTGAATTACAATCTGGTTTGAGGTGTAGGTAGCGAAGATATCCTTCCAGAAATCAACACGCGCTCGCAGCTCTGCTGGAACCTGAAATACTCCCCCCTGTGCTTTAGCATCTACCTGTGAGCGCAGACCCAGATTTGAACCGATACCGGGACCGGCGTAGGAGGCCCGTACAGATGCACAGATAATTAATGAGACCAGTATTATGCTGGAGAAAAGCTTGGCCAATGGCATAACCTTAATATAGCAGTATCGTGACTATCCACCATACCTGATGCTAATTGCATCGATGTAGCCGCTATTTAGATGTACAGCGAGCGGTATCCAGATCTTCGTCGCTCATATCTAGGGTCTCTTTAGAGTTAATCTCCACGAAACCTTTCATATCTACCGGCACTCCGGAATCCTCAAAGATAGCTTCGACTGGGCACTCGGTCTCACAGGCGCCGCAGTGGATGCACTCATCGGGATGGATTACTAGCATTCCGAAGTCCACGCCCTTGGCTTCACGACCGAATTGGTCGTTATACTCCTTCTTTTTGATATCGTAGAAGCAATCAACGGGACACACCTCTACGCAGGAGCGGTCCTTAGTACTGAGACAATTACGGGTAACTACATAGGTCATACGCCAAATCCGAACAGATAAACCAGTTAACAAAGTGACATTACACAATTACCGAATAATTCAAAAGACTGGGAGAGTAGATCTCCTTAGAAACTAGGCTCTAATAAAGCTAGGGGGTTACAGCTCAATGGTGGGTTGATATTTTCTACCTATCGAGCTACCTTCAAAGACCTTGCGGCCCGATAGCCAAGTTGGCTAAGGCAACGGTTTGCAAAACCGTGATCCCCGGTTCGAATCCGGGTCGGGCCTCTCTACTTATCCCCCTTATACCTAGAGCTTTAAAGAGCCGGTTCGAACCTAGTGCTCGCGCAGGCGAGCACCAAAAAATACGGAGAATCCGGGTCGGGCCTCTCTAATTATCTTTATCTCCCTTAATACTGATCAATAATATACGGTGATGCGTTAGCACTGGGAACGCCGGTATCTGACCGGCCATGAAAGGGATCGCACTCCTGAATTTATACCTGTGCCGTTCTGGAGAACTGCGCTTCCACGGCTTCGCTCAGGCGTTAGCTCTTCCCCCTACTACTCCACCTGATTAAGAACGCGCAGCTTCTCCTCAGCACCGGCCAACAACTTCCTCAAGTGTTGCACCAACACGCTGCCCTTCTCATAAGATCCGATGGCGCGGTCGAGCGGTAACGTGCCGTTCTCAACCGATGCCACCACCTCTTCAAGTAGCTTGAGCGCCTGCTCAAACGACAATGCTCGAAGCTGCTCATCGCTCGACTCACCCGATAAAACGCTCTCTAGCGTAACGCCCTGCTGTGTACTTACTCCTTTGGCCATCTCCCCTCCTCCTTACTAACGTCTGAAACATTCGATACCGTACCTGACAATACGCCATCCACTATTGATACATCCATAAGCTCACCTACCTTAACCTCTGAAACTGAGCGAAGGTGTCGCCCCCCTACCGATACGATACTGAACCCCCGTTCAAGCACCTTCTGCGGGCTGAGCGCTTTAAGGCGTAGTTCAAGGGTGCGAACTATATCATGCACCCCCTCGACCCTTCTGAGCGAGCCCGTTCTTAGGCGCATCTGTAATGCCTCAAGGCCGTTAAGCCGCAGTTGGTTAGAGGCTCTGCCAGATTGACGAAGACGTCCCTGCAATGCGTCGATATGCGCACCAAGAAGTTGCAAGACACGATCAGGTCTAATTCCAGCCAAGATCGCCTCAGCCGCCTTAAGGTGCAGACGCGCCTCTCCCAAACTTGCTACCGTCCGCGCATTCAGTCGTGTACTAAGTTCATCAACTCGCTGCACGCGCGGCTTAAGCCACCTGTCTACGTCCCTTAGACGCCGCTCTAGCTCGGCAACACGCACAAGTAGATCGCTTACCTTCGGCACGCAGATCTCGGCCGCTGCCGTAGGGGTAGGGGCGCGC
>JAPLFS010000060.1 GCA_026390555.1 Pseudomonadota bacterium | reverse complement strand
GAGCGAGCAGATTCATTTCGCCCTTAAGCGAAGGGAGCTTGGCAGTTTGTTGGTTGCGGCACTTGAGGCCAAAGAGATTCCGGCGCGTGTATGTCATAACGATATGAAGCTTAATAACGTGCTTTTTGACGCTACGGGAACGAAGGCTGTGTGTTTGTTAGATCTAGATACCTGCATGTCTGGAACACCACTCTTTGATTTCGGCGATCTAGTTAGGAATACAGCCGTAGCGTGTGATGAAGATGAGCAGGACCTATCTAAGGTGGTCGTTGATATGAAGCTCTATCAAGCTATCTATCGCGGCTATATGGGAGAAATGGGCAGTACTCTAACACCGAATGAGATTGAGCTTCTGCCCCTCGCACCACGCGTTCTGGCTCTTATCTTAGGGGTGCGCTTCCTGACAGATTATCTAGATGGCGATACTTATTTTAGAATCCACCGACCAAAGCACAACCTGGAGCGAGCCAGAACTCAGTTTGCGGTTGTGCAGGCGCTAGAGCGGATTGAACTTCCTCTTGCAGGCGAGGCTTTATTGCCGTAGCCCTGCATCTTGCGTGAATCTTGGCTCTCCGTAAAAGGATGAAGCAAAACAACCAGTAATTGGATCGATCAAATTACCCGCACCCTCTTTAAAAGCTCCTGAGCTCCTTTGTCAGAAAGGTACAAGCGTTCAGCAACCTTCTTTCGCAGCTCGCGTTCGGTTAGCTCAGAAAATTCCTTTGAAACCTGAAGTGTCAGCATCTCGCAGATAGATCCAAATAAAGATAAAGTTCTTTCAACTCGATCCCTACCGCTCATCTTATCAAGCGCTTCGTTATATTTTTGCTCAACTAGTGACATTCTCTAACTATTCACCCCAGTATAAACTTTCTGATAATAATAGCACGATTACAGAAAACCGCACATCACATTTTAAGAGCTCTGCGCGCTCTTCTGCGTTGACGGCGAATCTGGCGTAAGATCAGGTAGGCAGAGCCCACAACCCCTATTAAGATTAGAGCTATTTTTACCTGATGCATGTATGCGAGCAGGGTGTCGTAGTGCTGCGCAAAGAAGTAGCCGAGACCCAGCATGACCGGGGTGGTGATTAGGGCCGCTACGGCATCTGCTAAAAGAAATCTGACAAATGACATGCGCACAGTTCCACATACGAGAAATGTTGCTGTTCTAAGGTAGAAGAGGTGGCGTGCGAAGAGGATCGTGGAAAATGTACGACGCTCAAGGCCTTGACGAATTGAGTGCAGCTTCTTTGAGGTCATATATCTTCGCACCCATCGTTTGCGAAGAAGAGCTGGTCCAGCCATCCATCCGATACGAAAGATAATCAGATCACCTGTCAGGATGCCAACATAACATGTAGCAGCCATAATCCAGAGCTCAGCCTTGTCTAGGTGGATTAAGATACCGGCACTTATTAGGGAGAGATCCTCTGGTAGCGGAAAGCCGAATGCGCCAGCAAGCAGAGAGGCCAAAATAGTCAGGTAGGCGACTAGGCCATGGGTATTAAGTACAAAGTCGAGCATCAAGATAACTATAGATGGATCTAAGCGTTGAGGCAAAAAATAGAGCTGACTAGTGTACTGCGCTACTCCTTTGCCTTTAGGTATTGATCTGCTACAGCTTTAAGGGCTGCGTTATCGCTTGAAGAGAACTCCTTAAGTGCCTCAAGCGCGGCTAGGCGTGCGTCTGGGGTGTTGATACGAAGCAGGGCGATTGCGGCCTTCATGCGAATCTCAGCTACCTTATCTTTCTTTAGAACTGTAATCAGTGGCGGCACGGTCGGTGCTGCACCGTACTGTCCAAGGGCAGAGATGACCGCTGAGCGGGTTCTAGGTTGCGGATGCTGGAGCTGACTAATTAGCCTCGGGAGGGCAAGATCAGCTGCGACAGTGAGTGTTGGATCATCTCGTTTTAGTGCGATTGAGGCCGCAGTTGCAGCAACGACAACCTCTTTGTCTGAGATAAAGGCGAGCAGCTCCTGTGAGCTGAGGTATTGAGGATACCCAGCGAGAGCAGTAAGAGCTGCTGCTTGCACATCTGGTACCCGATCGTAGAGTAAGGTACGGATGATCGGAGCGAGCGTCTCTGCGAGTTGTGGCGCGCGCGCTGCCTGGAACGCAGCACTCTGACGGACTACTGTATCTGAATCTTGCACGGCCCGTGCATAAATAACGCCGAGCATCTGTGCTGGCAACGCAATTTTGGTCGCAACCTCCATTATCCTGATCTTTGCAGCAGAAGATGCTTGTGGCATCTCTCGATAGAGCTCCGGCATCGCACCCGCGCCTAGTGCAACGATCTCAATGCGTGCCTCCTGTACAAGTAGTGCATCATTGCTTGTGAGGCGTTGCACGGCCGGGATGGCCTGTGGGTGGGTTGGGTATTGCAAGGTAACTAACGTTGCGCAACCAAAGAGAGCCATTGTTGATAGGGCACATAGCAATCTGCTTGGAGGCGCAAGGAATCTGAGAATATTCATAGAGTGTGATTTTGTTAGTTGTTTAGATCCGGCGTAAATCCGCGCCGCATCGTATTTTCAGTTATAACCCTAGGCTCTAGAAATTGCAGTAGGTAGTCCGGCCCACCAGCCTTTGAGCCTACTCCAGAAAATTTAAAGCCGCCGAACGGTTGACGCCCTACCATGGCTCCTGTGATGGATCTATTAATATAGAGATTCCCTACACGGAAATCCGTGCGCGCCTTGGCGATATGGTCAGGGTGTCTCGAAAAAACTCCCCCCGTTAGGGCATAATCTGATTCAACGGCTAGGGACAGGGCGTGATCAAAGTTATCGGCCTTAGTGCACGCCAGAACCGGACCGAAGATCTCATCCTTCCAGATTGGGTGAGTTGTAGGAACGTCCCTGAAGATGGTTGGAGCTATAAAGCTGCCGGTTGTTACTAACTCCGTCGGAACACGACCTACCGCCAGCACTGTGAGGTCCTGTGCCGACTGAATCATTGTAGAGATTCGGGCGTGACTTTCGTCATCGATGACAGGCCCAAGAAAACTTGCTGGATTCTCGGCGCGGCCTACGATCATATCTTCAAGTGCTGCGGCGAGGCGTGCCAGGAAGGGCTCGTACGCCTCGCCAACAACGATTAGGCGCGAGCAGGCTGAGCACTTCTGACCGGCGAATCCAAAAGCTGAAGAGAGAACCCCACGCACGGCGTCGTCAAAGTCAGCATCCTCATCTACGATAATTGCATTTTTCCCGCCAAGTTCTGCGATAACACGTTTAATACCATGTTGGCCGGGAGCGATTGCGGCAGCCGAGCGCAAGATCTCTAGCCCCACAGCGCGTGAACCGGTAAAGGCTATTAGTGCAGTATCAGGATGATTAACGAGGAAACGACCGATCTCTGCACCATGGCCAGGCAGGAATGCAAAGGCATCGCTTGGAACTCCTGCCGCTAGCACAAGCTTGGCGAATTCATGCGCTATTAGGCTGCCCTGAGCAGAGGGCTTAAGCACCACTGTGTTTCCGGTCACGAGTGCCGCAACTGTCATGCCACACGTAATTGCGAGTGGAAAGTTCCACGGGGAGATAACTACGGCGACACCGCGTGGCTGATAGAGATAAACGTTGTCCTCACCAAGCACCTCCTCAGTGCGCCGTGTTGGTGCAATGCGCAGCATCTCGGCCGCATAGTAGTTGCAAAAATCAATCGCTTCAGCAAGATCCCCATCGGCCTCTTTCCAGGGCTTACCGGCTTCGCGAATTATTATCGCTGTCAGTAGCGCCGCTTGATCCTTCATCAATATTGCTAGCTTTCTAAGTATCTCTGCACGCTCTTTGCTCGGGCGTGCGCGCCAGGCCGGAAAGCCCTTACGGCAGCTCTCCATCGCCAAGGTTGCATGCTCTATAGTCGCGAACTGAGTTGAGCCGATTACGATCTTTACGTTACTTGGATCGTGTCGAATGTAGCTCTCCGTTCCAGAGACCGGCTTGCCATCGATGATCGCGACGGCCTTGAGCGCCTTGGCGCCGATCAATGCATCAACCTCTAGCAGTCCCTGCTCTACGGCAAGGCGATTTTTCTCTAGGCTAAAGTCGAGTAGGGGATGGTTTATGAAAGGTGTGTTGGTTTCCATTTTGGATATATCTCCTAGACACTAATAATCAAGTTGCATAAGAACGCCGTCGCCCTGCTCTGCAGAAAGGGGCAGATCAAGATCGAGCTGCTCGGTTAGGTCCTTTGTTTGTGGAAAAAGGGGTTCTGCGAGGAGGGTTGAGATCTCATCCCTATCGAAGAAAGTGTGGCGCAGGAATGATTCGTTAGAGGTGTTCTCAAGCAGCCGCCGTACCAGGTACCCCATACCTGGGAGCAGCTCGCCGAGCGGTACGTACATGCGGGTCAGATAGCCCCGTTTAGCAAAGGCGTTGGCGATCGGCTCCGCCATGCCGTAGAGCACCTGAATTTCGAAGTTTTTTGACGAAAGGCCCTTACTCTCGGCGTAGCAACAGGCGTGCGAGAGCGAGCGGATATTATGCGAGCCGAAGGCCGGAAGGCATACATCGTGGTTATCAAGCAGGATGCGCGAAAGGTGCTCAAAACATGCATCCGAGCTCTCCTTAACGCTCCACAACGGAAAGTCCCATTGGTTCTGCTGGCTGATAACCCGTTCGTAATCCCAGTAGGCACCCTTAACCAGGCGCACTGCTATCGGAGATCTTCGTCTGCGCGCAAACTCTAGCATCTCGTGCACCCGGGCCTCAGCGCTGCGCGAGTAGGCCTGAATAACGATGCCGGGGTAGGGCATATCGATAAATTCCTGAGAGCCAAAGACCCTCTTAAAGCTCTCATAGATGATGGGGTTACTCCCAGAGTCCTCGGCGTCAACGTAGAGCTGAGCGCTGAACTTCTTGGCGCGGCGCGCGATCTCTGACAGCCGTTCGGATAGGATCTCAACGCTCCGTTTGAAGTTTAGCGCACCTGTTTGTGAATAGAGCGCCGAGAGTTTGACCGAGATAGAGAGCGGGCTGAGCTCACCCGGGTGCCCCTCAATTAACGGGGCACTCTCTGGCCAGCTTGGCAGCGCTTGGCCGATAGTTTCAAGGGCATCTAGGTAACGGTTCTGGTACTCAAGGGCCTCACGCTCACAAACGCAGAATTCGCCGAGTAGGTCCACGGTAAAACAGTAACCAGCCTTTCGTAGGCGGCGCAGGCCCTTAAGCGCTTGGCGTGGCCCACTACCGGCGATAAAGAGGCTCGCCATCTGCTGAACTCCCTGGGTCACGCAAAAGGAGGTAATGGCTCTGCCTAGCATGCTATCGGAGAGGCCGATCAGCCACGCAAGCGCTGGATGAATCTTACCCGCAGGGCCCTGGAGGTAGCGCCTAACATGCTCGCCGATAGCCTCAGGGGAGCGCAGCGTTGGGAGCACATCTACCAGTTGAAAGAGGCTTACCTTGAAATCAGGATGCGAGGCCGACCATTGCATTAGGCGGCCGTTCCAGTAGTGCATGTCGAAGAGGGAGGGCTCAACCTGCCCTAGGTCGTGGAATACTCCGTGACCGAATTCGTTAATCCTATCGTTAAGCGTTGCTGGGATGGTTGTACTCATTACATCTAAAATACTCGCTAAGGTGCCTTAAGAAAAGAGTTTTTCGTACGGAGAGATAAATCTAAGCAGGTAGCCGCAACTTTTTATCTAAGCGAGCGATTAAGAACCCAGTAACTTCGTAACTACAGCACCCTTATGAAGATCTCACCGATAGGCCCTCCACCGATAAGTTTAGAACCAACAACGGTAATAAATGCCAGCACTCCTGCGCCTTCTATGGGGCTTGGCGGCATTGGAGCGGGGGGCGGTTGGCAGGACGTAATGTCTCGCATCTCTAAACTTAGCCTGCACCCTTCGTCAGCAGGTAATACTGCGCACGTTCAGGCAAAGCAGCTAGAAGAGATGATTAAGCTTCAGATGGACGTAAGCCACTACCAGCTCAAGGTAGAGCTGGTATCTAAGGTCTCAGAGAGTGGCGTTGCCTCGATTCGAAAACTTCAACAGACACAATAGGTTTAGTAATGCTAGAGGGTGGGATTCTACGAGCTAAGACCGGTCGAGCTGAGGGGGAGTACCAACGCGAGGTACAGCAGCTCGGTCATGTGCGTAAGCATGAGCTCGCCTGTAAAGATCTGGTGAAGGAGAAGGAGCAGCTATTCTGGCGCGAGGTGTCGCGAGCAGCAGAGAGGCGTGAGCTAGGCTCATCCGCAGCTCTGCCATCTCCAAATAGGGTAGATCTCCGCATAACGCATGCGCACCGAGAGCTTAAAGACGCCATCGATCAACATAAGCTTGCACGTACTGTAGTACAGGAGAGTAGCACCCGTACGGTGCGCTGTGAGGCGATGGTTGATACCTGTCACGGGATGATGAAGGTTGAACGGCGTAAGGCTGGAGCGCTACGCGAGGGGCGAAGTAGCGAGGAGTTGAATGAACTGAGCACGTTCCTACGCACAAGGGTGGGGCGCTCCTTACAGGGTGGTAGTGGGGAGGCTCCTGTTACAACCGCGCCGCCTAGAGTTGGGCAGCAACCTTGGCAGGGAGCTGGGCAAGCTGTAACGGTTAATTTAGTAGAGGGTCTTCGCAGCCAGGCAGCAGTGAATCTGGCGCAGCTTAATCTGGCGCAGAAATTTGTGGGTGAGGGGGTGCCAACGCCGATGCCAAAAGCACTGCCTATTCAAACGCTCCCAAGCCCTATTCTCGCAAACCAGCCAGCGACACATATATATAGTCACGAGGTTGGTAAGGTTCAGGATGGAGTAGCTTCGACGCAGGCTATTAATAATACCTACTCGATTCACAATGCGCAGCTAGCCCAGGTTGGTGGTCAGCCTAGTCTAAGTTTTGAGTGCACGTTTGGAGCTATGCGTGCGCCTGTTGGGGTGACCCTCGTTAAGGCTAAGGAGGGTGGCATGCAGGTCGTTCTCAACGTTAGCAGTATGGATCTCTCGTTTCAGGTGCTGCGGGAACGCTCTCTAATCATGCAGCGCTTACAGGCCAGCGGCTTTAAGGTCACCTCACTCACCGTTCAGCGTGGAGAGGTCGGTTCAGAGGGGATAGCGCAGGGTCTTGCACGCAACCGCAGGGGGCAAATTAGGGAGGATGACGATGAAAGCTATATCGCCTGAAACCCTGCTGATAGCATCACTTGCAATAGCGCTCGTGCCGCTCCTGATCGGGGTGGGCACCTGTTACCTTAAGTTTACAATCGTGCTTAGTCTGCTTCGTAGCGGATTCGGCACGCAGCAGGCACCAAGCACCTCACTCGTTATGGCGCTCTCGTTAATTATGTCGTTGGTTGTTATGCAGCCGGTGTTGACCGGAACGATGGAGCGACTAGCTGGTGTAAAGATAGAGCAGCTAGCAGCGCAACCGCTGGCGGGGCTAATGGAGCGAGGTCGTGACATCATTACCCCCTGGCGTGAGTTCCTGCTTAAACACAGCGGGGAGCGTGAGCTTGCGATCTTTAAGCGCTTGGCTAACGGAAAGCTTGAGGGTGATGAGGCGCAGGTTGATAATCAGGAGCCCGGGCTTGTAACGATAGTGGCCGCATTTACCCTCTCTGAGATCAAGAAGGGCTTTACGATAGCGTTCTTTCTTCTGATCCCTTTCTTTGTAATCGATCTGATCGTGGCAAATATCCTAGTTGGTATGGGGCTAACGATGATGAGCCCGGTTATCGTAAGCCTTCCCCTTAAACTGCTGCTTTTTGTTTCATCTGATGGCTGGCTTTTGCTGGCGCAGAGCCTGATCCGAGCATATCAATAAGGGTAGCTACTATGTATGCAATCGTTCAACATGCGCTCGTTTTGATGTTGCAGCTCTCCGTTATTCCGCTGGCTGTAATAGCGCTTGGATGCGGGCTTGTATCGCTGCTGCAGGCCGCCATGCAGGTGCAGGAGCAGAGCATTTTGCATCTAGCACGTATCGGCCTGTTTGCCCTCCTTGTTGTAGTGGGTGGGCAGCTTGCATTTTCTGAGGTGCAAAGCCTCTTCGTTATGATCCTAACCTCAGTTGAGCATGTAGGAGATACGCGCCTGTGATGGATGAGGCTACATATCCAGCCCTTTTTGCCGTAGCTGCTAGATGCTTTGGTTTGATCGTATGCCTTCCGTTCGGAGAGACGATTCAATCGCTGCCCAGAATATTTCTCGCGGTTGGCTGCGCTTGGGCGATACTGCCATCGGTTGAGATCGAGCACGAGATCTCGCACCTTTCTTACGCGTGGGAGTTTATTGTTGGTATTCTGCTTGGGGCGCCGCTGCGCTTTGTTGCTGATGTCGGAGAGATGTTTGGTGAGTTGCTCGATACCGCCCGTGGGCAAACGATCGGCTCGGTCGTCGATCCGCTTAATGGACAGGCCGTGTCAGATCTGGCAGTTGTTTGTAGGAGCGCTATAGCTGCAATCGCACTTCATCTGGGCGCTCTTGAGTTGAGCGTAGAGCAGTTGGTGCAGAGCTATACAATGATTCCGCTGGGAGCGCCGCTCTCCGGAATTGAGTGTGCGGCTGATGTGCTAAGTCGGGGGCTTTCGCTAATCGGTGTGGTGCTCGGAATATCTGCGCTCTGGTTCGCAGCGTTTCTAATGACAGATATCGTAGCCGCCTTGGCAGCGCGCATGGTAAAGGGGATACAGTTTTCGCTGATGGCTTCGATAGTTAAATCGTTATTAACCTTTTCATTACTGACGCTGCTTGTGATCTCATCGCAGCGACTCTCTAAGCCGGTCCTGCGCGAGCTATTGCTTGGGGGCCAACGGGACGCTTTTCATAGGGAGGACAAAGCACTTAATAGCCTCCCTGCTTCGGGTTCTGTGGGATCGCCATGAGCGAAAAACGGTTTCCGCCCTCGGCGCGGCGTCTTGCAAAACTACGTAAAGATGGAAAAGTCGTTAAAAGTCCAATGGTTAGCATGGCCGTATCATATTGGATCGCCGTCTTTGCTCTGCCCTTAAGTCTTTCTTGGGTAGGTGATAAAACCTTGATACAATGGTTGAATTATAAGCTCTGGTCGCCCATGGTCGCCTTTGAGCAGGCTTTGTGGACCGGGATGCGATCGATCGTAATCCTTGTTGCAGCGTTGGCGCTAGGGGCTGTTGTAGCGGAGGTTACACAGACGCGTGGGTTGTTTCTGCCCTCGCAACTCATAAAAGGTTTTAATCGTTGTCAGCCGGGTGCATATTTTGGGAGGGTCAAACAGAGCCTCCTTGATGCTGTTTTCGGATTATTGCGGTGTATTGTTTTAGTGCTTGTGTTTGCGCCGATTTTTTTTGCGTTGATCGCTCAATCGATCTTCGTTTTTGATCTATCGAGTGAGCAAGCCATAGCAACCCTCAGTGATAGTGTATACTCGCTCGTATATCGCGGAGGGTTCGTGCTAATTGTTTTTGCAATTATCTCGTATAGCATGGCTCGTTGGAAGTTCTCTAAGCAGAACCGCATGAGTCTTCACGAATTGAAAGAGGAGCACAAAGAGGGCGAGGGGGATCCGCACGTTAAGGCAGCCAGGCGGCATGAGCACATGGTGCTTGTTATGTCTGAGCTGGAGCGACGGGTAAAGCGGTCGAAGGTTATCGTGGTGCGAAGAGCGCCTGAGAAGCCATAAGGCCAGAAATATGCAATTAAATATGCAATGTTGTATCGGTCGCTCAGCGACTGCATGTAGGCAGAATTCTAATGGCTCAAGAGGCGAACAACGCCAATCCTAAAAAACTAAGATTTGAGTGCGGCTCTCATAGCTCAGTAACGGCGCTTGTCTCGTATCTGGCTGAGACGATAGCCCATACCCTTAGCTGTGATCAGGTTTTATTAACCCTGTTAGTTGATGGCGAGCCTCATTGTGGGCAGTTTCCTCCTAGAGGCAATCAGGATGCCGATACAGATGGCCCTATATTTAACATCTCTGGTAATGCGGCATCCTTTAACGGGCGTACCTGGCACCTACCCCTAGTTATTAACGACCTGCAACGTGCCCGTGTTCCAAGTGAGCTGGCGCTGGAGTTGGCGGTGCGCAAGGTTCGCTCTGCGGGAATTTTCCCACTTACGGTGAACGGGAGGCTAGAGGGGGTCGTCGAGTGCTTCTTTACACGTTCCTACCATCGTTGGAGTCAGGATGAGTTTGATGCCTTTATTGCACTCGAAAAGTCGCAGGCGCTCACTACCTTAAACACGAGACAAGAGAAGGGGGAGGTCGCGGCGTTTTCAGAGGATGACCTACGCAGTCAGTACCGCCGCATGGCGCGGTACGGCAACATTATAGTTATAATAACCGATGCTGAATTTCAGATATCGGATGTTTTTGGTGATACCGAACAGCTGCTTGGGGTGCGCGCCGCAGAGATGTTGAGAAACGCTGGTATCTGGAATCAGGTTATCACCCCACGCGACCGGGCCAGAATACGTAGACGCATTAAGCATATTAGAATTGAGCGTGGTGAGCTAAGAGAAGAGGTCTGCATTATTCACCAGCGTAGCGGAGAGCAGCGTTGGATGATGTTGCGTGCGGTGCCAAATGTTTCGTCGCAGGGTATCTTCCTTGGTTGGGAGGGTTTTGGCATAGATATTACCGAGAGGCGCGTAGCGCAGGAGGCTCTCATCTCACAAAACAGGCGCCTTGAAGCTTTGATTGAGGTATCGCACTCGCTACGCGGGCAGCTCGACCCCGCTGTTGTTACCTTAAAAGGGTTGCGCGCTGTTCTAAGAGCTACCAATTCTCATTGTGGATATGGCTGCTTTATACAACCTGAGGGTGGTGAACTTGAGCTAGTTGCTACTCAGGGCCTTTCAGAAAAATACATAGATGCAATGGAGCCAGTGCTGAAGGGGCCCAGTATTTTGCGACACGTTGTTGAGAGGGCGCAGGGACTCACGATTGAGGACCTACAGGAGGATCCGCGAGCATATCTTCCGTTGGCAAAACTTGAGAACCTACACTCGACCATCGTTGTGCCCCTTATGGCGGAGGGGCAGGTCTTTGGGGCGTTGGTGCTCTTTAAGCGCGAGGCGGGTGCGTATACCGATAGGGATTATGAATTGGTGCAGGCTGCGGCAGCTCAGATCACTCTGGCGGTGCGACAGGCTGAGATGTTTGCAAGCGAGCGTCGGCATAGCGAGTCCCTGAGCGCTCTTTACCGCTTGAGCCATGAGCTCTCAAAATATCGCTCAGCTCGTGAGATAGCAGAGAACACATTTCCTCTATTGCAACAGGAGTTCGGACTAAAGCGCGCCTGGTTCGGTGCTATGAATGAGCAGGGAACTCATATCGTAGGTCAGGGCGGGTTTGGGCCGGGGATAAAGAGACAGTTACGGCAGGTTCAGATAGAGCTCGCGGTCCAACATGATTTTCTAGATGAAGCTCTACGTACACAGCGGCCCGTGTTAGTGCACGCTGGACAACAGATGAAGTGCTCTGAGTTTAATTCTTTAATGCAGCGCTTGCGCTGCGATCTCCTAGCAATAATTCCCCTTGTTTCGCTTGGTCAGATCGTTGGTGTTCTTATAGTGGAGCCCTCTGCGCCAAATCTTTTTATCAAGGATGGGCGATTGCAGCTCCTAGTCAGTATGGCGAACGAGATGGCGACCGTTCTTATGGCGCGCCGCTTTGAGAGTAAGATGGCTGAGTCGCTTAAGATGCGCATGGCGGGGCTGCTGGCTTCTGGTGTGGCGCATAACTTCAACAATCTCTTGCAGGCGATCCTGGGGCAGGTGTCGTTGATTGAGATTAAGGCCGCTAAGGGAGAGGCGGTGGGAGAGTTTACCAAGATGATTACGGACGCTGCTAAACGGGGTTCGACCCTGGTGTCGCAGCTTCTAAATTTCTCTACACAGGCGCCGCCATTAAAGCAGAATATATCACTCAACAGTTTAGTGTTGGAGTCGACGCAGCTCTACGAATCGCTGCTTGGCAAGAAAAACGGTCTCAGGATTGAACCATATCCGGAATGTCCCGATATTGTTGGCGATCCATCGCAGCTTCAACAGGTGATAACGGCTCTAATCGCTAATGCTAAGGATGCTATGCGACCAGAGATACGGGGTATCGTCACCGTTTCTATGATTAAAGTGCGCTTGCGTTCAGGTGAGATAGAACCTGAAATGGCTCCCGGTATGTATCTTAGGCTCGATATAAAGGACAACGGCGTTGGTATGACGGTCGAGCAGCAGACGCGTTGCTTTGAGCCTTTCTATACAACTAAGAACGTTGATCGGGGTACCGGTGTTGGTCTTAGCGGCTCTGGACTGGGTCTTTCTGCGGCATATTCAATCGTTAAGCAGCACGATGGGCTGATAACCGTGCATAGCAAACCTGGAGAGGGAACAACCTTCAGCGTATATCTACCTATTCTAAGCGTAAAGGTCGGTAGTAACCTGGGCTCAGACGCGCAGCAGCAGAGAAGCAGCGCGAGCAGTGGAGTGTTGCTCCTTGGAGTAGAGTCGGGGGTACAGCCATTTTTCAATGCAGTTTTTGAATCACTTGGATATCGCTCGCGTGGAGCCTTTGATGGAGTTCAGATACTTGAGATCCTTAAGCAGGACTCTGCCAGGTGGGGCTTCGTGGTACTAGACCTTGATAATCTTGGCGAAGGGGCTATTAAGCTGGCTACGCAACTTTTAAACGACTTCTCCGAACTAGCTATATTGGGAGTTGGATCGCCTGCTCGTGAATGGATTGAGAGGATGCCAGCCTCCCAGCGCATCGAGGTCGTTGATAAGCCTGTTGGGGTATGGACGATTGAATCGGCGTTGCAACGTTTGCGGGCTAGACCGGAGGAATATGACTAAATCAAAGTATCTTGAGGCCTTTGCGTTGGGATTTTCAGGCAGCGAGGATTCCGCACCGATATTAACCGCGCGCGGAGAGCTAGACCTTGCAGCGCATATGGTGGCGATCGCAAAACGCTACGGTATTCCGGTTGTTGAAGAGCCCGCGCTGTGTGATGCCCTTGCGACCTTACCCATCGATCAGCAGATACCAAGTGAGCTATTTGAGGCTGCGGCAGCGATTATGGTAGAGGTTGGAGCGCTTGTTAGGAAACGGGCCTAGTCATACTATCGCGTCGTTAGGGTTGGTAGTATATAAAAAGGCCTATGAAGGCCCTGATAATCGGCAATAGCCCCGACTTTGATCACAGTACCATTGAAAAGCTAGCGGCTAAGAGTAATCTTATCCTTGTAACGGATGGAGCGATCCTAAAGCTCCCACCCGGTATTACCCCTCATATCGTATGTGGTGATTTCGACTCCCTAGTTCTTGAACAGGTGCAGCCTAAGTTCCCCAAGACAGAGTTCGTGCAGCTTCCCAATCAGGAGCTAAACGATCTGGAAAAGGCGCTTTTACTTGCAATTGAACGTGGAGCAACGGAGCTCTTTGTAGTGTGTATCGTAGGGGGGGCGATAGATAAGTCGATCGCCAACCTTTCACTACTTGTGCGTTATCATAAACGCATTCCTATCCGGGCTTATCACGGTAAGATGGAGTGTCAGATAGTTTCGGCAGGAAGCTCGCAACGAATTACCCTGCAAAGTGGCCAGGTGGTCTCTACACTTCCCTTGAGCTCGCCCACAACGTTATCGCTCTCAGGGGTGCGCTATCCATTAAATCGAGAAGATCTTCAGATCGGCTCGCGTGGAGTGGGCAATCAAGCGCTTGGGGGTGAGGTGTGTATAGAGGTTTTCGATGGGATGGTTGTCATGTGCGTCGGCGCGGTATCTTAAGTAGCCGTTTAAGGGGCGTTCCCGCGCTTGTTATTAGGCACAGCACCATTCGGCGCCGTCTGCCTGCGAGCGTCTTCGATCGGCACACAGTACTTTTTACGCGATTGGACTATACACTCATCGGAATAGTTATGTTCTGCATCGGGATATTGAAGATCGATCGTTCGGCCAGAAAAAGCCTCCTGAATCTCTCCGTCTACACTCAATCTGGTATAAAAGTCCCTTAATGGAAGGTTAATAATGTCCTCGCTACCGAATTGAGGCTGGAGCTCTTTAGCGATTATATTGGCATCGTCTGCGCCAACACGGAAGGTAATCAGATTTGAAATATTACCAAAAACGGTTTTTCTAACCGATGCAGGAAGTTGCTCTAAAAACTGATTGGCAAAGGTCAAACAGAGGTTATACTTCCGTGATTCACTCAGGATTTCAGAGAAGGACTCGGTTGCAAAATTTTGAAACTCATCTACGTAGAAGAAGAAGTCTTGACGATCGCTGGCTGGGATATCGGCACGCGACATGGCCGCTTCGTATATCTTCCAGATCAGCATAGATCCGAGCATGTTGGCATTCTCTGATCCGAGCACGCCTTTAGAGATCTTAAGCAGTACGATCTTTCTGCTATCCATGAACTCACGAAAGTTAAAGAGGTTTGCTGATTGCCCCAATACGTTACGCATCGTCTCGGTAGCGAGCAGCTCGTCGATTCTATTAAGAAGTCTTGAGATCGGCCCCTCCTCGAAGTCTTCGCGCCTAGCAGCAAAATCTCGCAACCAAAAGCGTTTTACAGACTCATCTGTGGCACGCCTAACTATATCTGTGCGGAATGCTTCATCAGATAGCATGCGACGTAGAGAAAGTATGTTGGAGCCAGGAGCACTTAAGAGGCCAAGCATGGCGTAGCGCAGAACATGGTCCATGCGTTCAGACCAGTCGGCCCCGAAGGCACGCTTAAAGGTATCTAGAAAGCTAAGCGTAACGCGGAGGCGCAGCTCAGGTCGAATTGGGTCCATCGGATTGAAGCTCGGAGCGTATTTTGGATCGGAGGGATCAAATAACACCACATCATTGATGCGGTGTTGTGGTACGAGGCGCAAGATATCATCAATTAGGTCACCATGAGGGTCGAGTACCGCACAACCAAAGCCGTTCTCTATGTCGTTGCGCACTAGGAGTTGGAGCAAGCACGACTTTCCGCTGCCTGATTTTCCAACAACGTACATGTGTCGCCTACGATCAAAGCGCTTTATGCCGAAGATGGTCTCCTGACTTCTGAAGTTAGTGTGAGCAAAGTTGCACACATTCGGGTCCTCAATCTGAGTTGGTAGATGGCACGGAGGAGCGGCTTTTCTGGAGATCACCTGCGCCGTTATGGGGACATTTTGTAACGCTGGCGGATGCCAGAATGTTGCAAGCTCTGATGAGGTAACCCGAAACGGTTTGTAGAACAACCTTGCCTGGACCTTATGAAGCCACGATTTTCCGCTCTCAAGTCGGCGCAATATAAATCTATTTTCATCAACTGTATTGTAGATTCGTGCGGCATTAGCGACGAGATGAACGCTCTGCGAAAGTCGTTCAAGGGTCTGAGCCCTACTATCGGTTGTTGAGGATGTTGGCTCATGTATGGCGGTGATTCTGTAGTTAATCCAGAAGAGTCTCCTCGCACACTTATCGAGTACAAGTTTCTGTGTTGGGGCCCCCAGGTTCTTCCTAAGCCAGCGCCTGGCTCTAAAGGGTGCCTTAAAGTTCTCCTCTGCGCGGCTTAGTGCCAACTTCAGGTGCAGCCACGGAGTATCTCGGATAGGCCGCACCATAATCTGAATAAGCATCTTGTCACTCTCATTAACTTGAGAGAGGGCTGTAACAACCGGAACCAATGAATCGGTCTTCATCGATACGTAGTCACTCATCGGATAGATGTCTGGGCGCGATAATTTAAAGTCTGATCCAACGACGACGGCCTTGTTAGATATATTTAGGGTGTAGTCCTCGACGTCGTGAATCTCGCAATCCCCCATCCAGGTATAGATGCCGATGACAAGAAAATCAAGAATCGAGTCGTCACCAGCCATACATAAATAGACCATGTTACTATGAGCATAGATCTCTAGAGAAAATGGCTTCCAGCAGCACTCCGCAAGCTCGTCTAGTTGCTGCAGAAATAACTTTACGTTCAATACGTCAAACGTGGTCTCGAGGAAAGCGGAGGCTTCGTTAAGTCCGCGCCGAGGCATGTGGATGCAAAGAACTCTCATGGTTACTTACTATAGACGACCTGTGGGGTAATTACTTAACTATTCACCCCAGTATAAATTTGTCGATGGCTAAAAAGATTCGATCTTGAGATCGGTCCTAAAGCCCCGCATTTCTTGACGTCCCCTGATCGGGGACGCTTATTTTAGGGTAAATAGTTATTGTTTCCACCCCAGTTTGCTCCGCAAACTCGCCCCTTGATAGGGGCTAACGTATTCACCCCAGTATAAATTTGTAGAAGGTTAAAAAGATAAGTTCTTGCGATATCTTATCTGTCTCTCGGTTTTTACTGAAGTGTTGATCGTAGCGAATACGGAGAGCGCGCGCAGTAAGTTCGAGGTTTGTTTGTTTATCGTAGGCAATTCAATAACTTAGAGATGTCTTGCAGTATGAGAATATTTTATGCACCAGATCCTTTAGCGCAGTAAACCTTCTGACGTTTACTTCCTGTAAGAGGAATGAATCCTCTTCACCGTGTGGATTATGTCGCACGGCTATGAATACAGGGAAGTAGTATGAGTCTCTGGATAGAAACATCCCCCGAAAAAGATAAGAATTGCAGCGCTATTAAGGTTCCTGCTGAAGGAGCTTTGAGCCCACGCTGGCTCGGCATAAATGCTGCGTTATGTGCCTCGATACACCAATTCGAGGGCGCTCGCTTTGAAACTATTATGAGAGGCAACCTGCGCATTCTGGCGCTGGCTGGTCTGTATCCCGAACGGGCATATAAAAAGATAAGTGTATTCAAAGAAGCTGTTTCTGTGATGCAAGAAATGCGTCGTCTTATTCCCTAGTTATCCGCAGCGCAGGGAGGGGCCGCGTGAGTTGGAAACGTAATCATACGCTACTACGGCGCCTGCTTGTTTGCATAACGCTCGTAGTTTTTGTGTGCTTTTCGGCGCTCTGCCGAGCCGATGGCCCGGCGCACTCGCTCTTTTTCCCTCCCCCTGAATTTGAAACGGCGGAGCCCTTACCGCTCTCATTTGATACCTCAATGTCACTACTTTCAAGTTACATGTTTCGTGGGCAGCTTTTCCATGAGGGGCTCTCATTGCAACCCTCGGCACAAGCCCATTTAGAGCTGGGGCAGCACGGAATGCTCAACGCTATCCTGTGGATGCAGCTACCGCTCGATAATCGAGATAACTCTGCGCACTTTATTGAGATGGATCAGGGGTTATCGTACGACTATACCTACTCCAGAATTACAGCCTCCATCGGCCATTACTGGTACACCTTTCCCGATAGCTCAGATGATAGGCAATCAAGGCGCGAGGTGTGGGGCGCTTTAGCACTCGATACAATGTTGGCGCCAACCTTGACGGTATTTCATGAGTATGAGCTCTATAATATGCAGTATTACGATTTAAACATCAGCCACACCTTTGAGAAGAGTGGCGAGGGAGCGTTCCATGTCACCCTCTTCAGTGATTTTGGCTTCTCCGCAAATGGAGAAAAGGTTTATGCCAAGAACGGATTGGTGCAGATTACCTCAGGAATCTCAACTCAGGTTTCTATCGGTGAGGTTATAATTAATCCTACGATTGCCTATAGCGCTTCCGAGGACGAAAATACCGTTAATAAGTTCTGGGGTGGTGTGACGGTGCTTTATTCCTTTTAGGGCTATCAGGGCTAGGAGCGTGCTAATGGTTCGCGTCGTCCACCACTTTTTTCCTCGATACCTATGTAGAGTATGTCGGAGGGAGTGATTCCGGTTAGTTTTTTATAGACCTCAATAGAGGCAAACTCCAGTACGTACAGGGGGTGACGATCAGGATTGTATTCTTTCAGCATAACCGCGCCAGTGCGGTGATTGCCGTTCACTATAATTATACCATTATTACGCTCTGGACACCGTATGAAGAGAACTGGACCTTCGCATGGCTCAGCGAAGGAGCGATCGGGATCGAGCGGCATCTTAATCTTCTTAAGCACATCGGAGTAATGGTACTCTTCCTTCCATAAAAGGCGGTCCACATTATCCAAATCTAAGAGCTGCTTTGGGGTATACATCTTGCACTTAATAGCTCCGCAGGATTCTGCCTCCTTAAAAAATGCAACCGCATCAAAACCTAGCTCGTTACACTTTGGTATCCAGGTGGTTAGGACCTGATCTCTAAAAAGTCCCAGAACATACTCTCTCCGATCTAGAGAAGGCAGAGTTAAATTTGCGCCTTCAGATTCCGTTTTGTAGGAAGGGGTTGCTGGTTTGTTATTAACTGGCTCTACGCTTACCTCAACCTTAGGATTAGATAATGCCGGGGAAATCTTACCGACTAACGTGCTCATAGATCCCCTAAGGCTCGCTCAATTGCGCTACGGGTCTCTTTCCACATCTTCACCTCACGTTCAGGAGATCTAGCTTGTGTTACTAGTTGCAAGGCGTCTTTCAAAGAGTAGCTCTTATACTTAGTGAGGTAAGCCGCCACAATTGAGGGAGATCTGCTCTGGCCAGCGTTGCACTGCACGAGAACAGAGGGGTGGTGATCAACCAGCTCTTTAAGAGTATCAACCAAGTGGTGAATCATGTTAGGGGTCGTTCCCTTTCCGTCAGGCATATTAAATGAGATTATCTTCTCAACTCCTAACGCAGAGGCGAACGAGGAGCGTAATTTACCATCGAGACAGAGGATCGATTTTATCCCAAACCGTGAGATGAACTCTGGATTGAACGCAGGGATCCAATGAGAGACGAGGATAGTATCTGTTATCTGGTATCCGCGAGCCGTGCGAGGAACCTTAAGGTCTGATGGCTCAAGCTCCGGCAGAGAAATCCCGGCGCATTTCAGCAGCTTCACGAAAGCATTTGCACTCTTCGGTAGTGGCTCTGGGTTAGTATTCATTGTTCCTTGTTCGAGGAGGCCCTATACGCATGCGGGGGCGCTTTCTCAATATGTACCCATAGTTGTGGGTCATATCGGTTAAAATGTGACTTAAGGTATCTAACGCGAGCTGATATATCTGATACGCCGCGCTGCGCTATGAACTCCCCCTGAGAAGCCACGCACCTTTGTTATACGAATCAAGGACTTGGCGCTGCTCTCGCCAGCCCCCTGTTCTTTGCTTGGCTTCGGGGCCTTCTTGTCCAATTGTGGTTGTAACTGTGGTCCGCAGGCCAGTGAGCTCACACGTTGATCCGTAAGAACGCGACATTGAGCAGCAGCCGTAGGCGCGGAGGCTGTGGCTACAAGAATGATAATAATATGAGGGAGTAATTTCATAATTAAGGGTAATCTTATCAGTCTCTCGGTGCTAAGAAAGCCTTGCCGTTGAGATTACGGAACCGCCAGCATTCGTTCTAATGATATTCGGGCCTTAAGGCGAATATCCTCAGGTACTTCAATCACCTGCTCGTTATTAATGAGGGCATTTAGGGTGTCCTCTAAGGTAATTTCGTTCATATGCGGACACCGTACGCTGCATAACCTTAAGACATCTTTCTCAGGGTTCTCGGCGATAATGTTATCCGCCATGCTGCACTCGGTTAGGATCAAAAAGTGCGGGGCATTTGATCTTTTAACAAAATCTACCATGCGCGATGTGCTCGCTGAAAAATTCGAGGCCGCAACTACTTGAGGGCTACACTCCGGGTGCGTTAAGACCACTACCTCTGGAAATTGCTTGCGAACGTTATCTATATCCTCAACCGTAAACTGCTCATGTACCTCACATACACCATGCCATCCGATTATTGCAGGCCCCTCAGGTAGCTGCTCACCAAGGGTGGGAAAGATGATCTGCATACCGCATTCATTCGCAACATTCGCCGCCAGAAACTTATCGGGAAGAAAAATAACCTTGTCGGAGTTAAGGGACTGCACGATTCGAACCGCGTTGCCGGAGGTGCAGATAATATCTGACTCAGCCTTTACGTCTGCGTAGGTGTTAATATACGAAACAACTGGCACTCCGGGGAAGCGTTGCTTAAGCGCTCGCACATCTTTCGCTGTAAGGCTAGCAGCGAGCGAGCACCCGGCAACTTTGGCGGGCAGAAGCACGGTCTTGGTAGGATTGAGTATCTTTGCGGTCTCGGCCATAAAGCGCACCCCGCAGAAGATGATCGGGTCGCACTCTGTAGCTGCGGCGCGGCGTGAGAGCTCTAAAGAATCCCCAACAACATCTGGAACCGTATGGTAAAGCGCCGGCTCCATATAGTTATGGCCGAGGATGATCGCGCCGCGCTCTTTTTTGCGGCGGTTAATCTCGTACACCAGCTCAGCCTTAATACGGAGCTCGACATCGGGCACAAGCTTAGAGAGCTTGGCTTGCATCAGGCGGTAGGTTTCCTCAACGGTGGAGGCTTCGATTCCCATAGCCATATGCTAGCTCGAGTAGGCGCAAGGGTCAAAACAGTTTTGGCGCAGTGCTGCACTTTTACCTAGCCCTTCCTATGCCACTGCGAGAGGATGCCGCGAATTCGCTCCTTTAGGGCAGGCAGTTCCTCTATACCAGGCTCTGTAGCTGTAGCCGAGCCATCCCGCTTGGCAGGTGAGCTATAGCGCAGTAGCTCGATATCATCGAACAGAGTACGTAGTGCCAGAGCGAGCTCGCGCTCCTTGACTCCAATGGTAATGCGGGCTCGGATCTCATCGTTAGTACTCTCCTGTCTAATTCCTGCGATACGCTGCGCCACTAGTGCGCGCAGAAACGATTCTAGTTGCGGTAGGGTTTCTAGCTGCTCAAGATCTTTATGTGATAATCCTAACGGCGCTGCGCGGGGTTTCGTGCTCGCTCCGATCTTTATCAGTAAGGCAAGGGCGATTACGGTCGTAAGGAGCAGGAGCGCAAACTGCGTGCTGATCTGTTCAGAGAGGCTCTCTAACAACGTTACCTCTTCGTACTCAAGCCCAGGTCCGATCGGAACTGGGGGCAGAGTTGGTATAAGGCCGCTGCGGGGCATGTCTGAATGCGATGAGTCAGTCGCCTGACCTGCAGTTAATGCCTCCCCCTGAACAGCAAAGGCTATCTCGGATGTTTTTAGCACCTCATAGCGTGCGCTGGCTGGATTAAAAAATGCAAGCTGCGCCGCAGGGACGCGAAAGAAGCCAGGTTTTAGGGGTACGAGGGAGTAGCGAAAATATCGGCGCATGATCAATAGATCGCCCCGACGTTCTTTTTTTGTATCCGGACGCTCCTCGTAGATCTTCAGACCCCCTGGAGCAACGAGCGTAATGTTCTTAAGGGGGTTTAGATTTCCCGCACTGCTCACCTCGATAGTGATGCTCTTACTCTCGCCAACCTTGATAGTTATAGGATCATATTCCAACTTAATCTCAGTCGCACCAACGATCGGCACCCCAGACAAGAGCCTATGTAGCTCAGCTGGAATAGCTGGAAGGGGCTTAACTTGCACCGAGATCTCGTTTGATACTAGAGAGAGCTGCTGGTACTCGACCTGTCGAAAGAGATGCTGAAATAGATCGTTACCGAATGGATCCAATCCATTGTTCTGTCTTACCGTGCGTATATTGGGTACCTTGGCCCTTAGTGAGCGCGCCGGTAATTGAAGTATACCTGATCGCAAAGGATAAAGCGCCTTTGAAATCTGAACGGTGACGTACTCCGTACCGTTTATTAAACGTCGCGCACGATCGCCCTCAATAATCGACTCCTGCCAGAAACCGTCGGTTGACAGGTCATCCAGTGCCGGCTCGACCAGCTCAACCCTTGTATATAGGTCAAGTGAATTAACGAGCTGCTCACCCTGATAGATCTCAGTGGGAGCGGCCGACTGCTTGAGGATTATCCGGGCACCGTTAGTAAAGGAGTCTGCGTTGCTAGGGGGCGCTGCCTTAGAGATCTCAACATTAATGGCGGCAGCCGCTAAGTCATCACCATTAATATCAACCTCTACCGCAGGGGTAAGGAGCCTCCCTACACGCTTGGGGGTAAGGTGATACACATAGGAGATCTTTGAATTAACCACGCCGTTAATAATAGAGAGTCTCGTTTGCGGCCCGATCAGTTGTAGTTCGAAATCATCCCCACCGCTGAGAAGTGGAGCCGATCCAGTTTGAGAGCCTTCGATCGTAACGGTAAATATAAATAGATCGTCTAGCGTGCCTGACTGTGGGGCGATATCAGTAGTAAGGATACTCTGAGCGAGGGCGCTCGAAGTGGCCAGCAGTATAATTAGCAACACGGCTAGGGTGGTTACAGCCACCTCCTTTATCGATGAAATTAACCTAAGCATAAAATCTCGTACTAATATTATTACCACAGCTGCCCTCCCTCTGGAGGCTCGCGTTTTTCACGTCGGATCATCAGGGGCGATTCAGGAAGGGACTCGAGCCATGATTGCGCCTCACCCAGAGGGGGAAGCTCCTGCTCCTTGTCGGCATAGGGGGAAGCGCTTGATGGGGGTTGTTGCTCCATATCCTGTTTATCTTGCGCCTCTTTAAGGGGGGTGTCGTGTGGGCTAGGGGAGCTGTTTGGGGTAGCCGTTTGGCTCTTATTTGATGGATTAGGCGAGGGTTGTGGTGAGGGAGCTGCAGAGGGGTCAGGGGACGCAGAGGGTGACGCTGCAGCAGATGGTGGGGGGGAGCTAGATGGTTCGGCTGAGGGCGTTTGAGTTGGTGATGATGATGTTGGCGAGGATTGCGACGAGGGAGTTGGAGTTGGTGTAGGGGTGGGGGTTGGCGGATTCTTTTTTGATTCCTCAAGGAGCGCGCGCGCAACTGCGCGGTTGTGCAGAGCCTGCATATCATCGGGCTTTACATCGAGCGCCTTAGTGTAGGCATCGATCGCATCTTGAAACTGTTTCATGGCCAGCAGGGTGTTTCCCTCGTTAAAGGTATTTTCAAAATAGGCGCGTCCGTTAGGGGCGCTATCGGCTAGCTCTCTAAAGAGTTTTTGCGCTTCAGGCAATTTACCCGTTTTAAAGAGCGCGCTAGCAAGGCCCTGCTGTAGTGAGCGGTTGTTCGGCTCCTCCACTAGTACCTGTGAGAAGGCTTTGGCCGCCCCTTCGAAATCTCCTGCGTTATAGAGCTCAAACGCGGCACGAGCAGTTAGATCCTGCGCCACTGTAGTTTGTGCTGCTGTAGTTTGTGCCGCTGTAGTTTGTGCGACAGCCGTTTGCGCTACAAGCATCATCAGCAACACCGCGCGTAGGGCGAATCCCCCACGATGAAAGGTTGAGATTAGTATCGCAGAGATTAGAGCTGCTAGCGCAAGCCATGAACCAAATTCGCTATAGCTGCGAATAGTGCGCTTTCCGGTCGAGTTGGTAGCAAGTAAGGGTGTCCCGGCTCGCACTAGTTGTAGAATATCTTCGTCCGATAGGGTGGCTCGAATGTAAACGCCGTTGGCAGCCTTGGCTATCTCCCGAAGCGAGTTATCATTTAACTTACTGTTAACGATTAGACCCTTATTGTCTCTAATGAAGAGACCATCTTCAAGCTCGATTGGGCTACCCTCGACGGTACCAACACCCAGCACATCGAACGGAATATCGCTGGATCTGATAAGTGTAAGCACCCGCTTTAGCGCTATCTGATCATCCTCACCATCAGAGATCAATAGTATTCGACCGTTGTTACTCTTGCTTTTACTGAAGCGCTCAAGGGCCGTTGTAATCCCCGCTTCAAGGTTGGAGCCGAGACTTGTAACCATATCGGGGCTAATAGAATTGACGAACTGCCGAACAACCGCAACATCATCTGTAATCGGACAGAGTGCATAGGAGCTTCCGGCGAAGAGCGTAATGCCATAGCGATTAGTTGCGCCCTTCTTGACGAACTCTTCCAGTAGGTCCTTTATCTTACGCTTTCCCAGCTCGATGCGGGATGGTGGCACATCCTTTGCGAGCATGCTGCGGCTCACATCTACCAGAAACATATAGTCATAGCCGGATGAATCTATCTCGATATCCTGGCTTCCATAGTATGGCCTTATAAGAGCCAGGCTCATTAGAAGTAGGGGCAGAAGAGCCAGAGCCAGCACCTTAATTATCGATCGAGTAACTAGGAAACCGAGCGCCTCAAGGCGCTCGGTGCGCACACCATAACGGTTAAAGAGTAATGCAGCACAGAGCGCCAGCACCGCAAGGGTCGCTAATGCTAGTGGCGAGACCATACCGAACTTATAAAGCTCCTGCATACTACGGCACCTTTAAGAGATAGGTAGCGCTTAAAATTACTCCGAGTAGGTAGCTTAGTAGCGCCACCAGAACAAAGGGTGGATAGAGCTCCTCGATTATGGTGCGGTCTGGTTGCTCCAGCTCGCTCTCCTGGAGCTGCTCTATCTTACGATAAACCTCCTGCAGGTCCGCCAGATTGTTGGCGTTAAAATATGCCCCGCCAGTTATCTGGGCTATCTGCTTAAGGGACTCCTCGTCGAATTCAGCCACAGCTCGGCCTGGCGTACCGAGCATTCCACCTAGTGCGGCCCGGCCTGAGCCGAGACCGATAGTGTTAATCTGGATCTTAAGATCTCTGGCTATCTCGGCTGCCTTAAAGGGGCTTATCTGACCAGCCGTATTAACCCCATCAGTTAGCAGAATAATAGCCTTGGTTCTTCCCGTAACGTCCCGTAAGCGCTTCAATGCCAAACCGAGCCCATCACCGATAGCGGTGCCGTCACCAGCCATACGGGGATAGAGCGTATTAACCAACTGCTCTACGAGTGCAGTGTCTGTGGTTAGTGGACTCTGCAGGTAGGCCGTATTTCCGAACACCACTAGCCCTATGCGATCTTTCTGACGTGAGCGAACGTACTCAGCAACGGCGCTCTTCGCCCCATCCATGCGCGAGGCGTAACCAAGGGTTGTTGGAAAGTCCTGGGCCGACATGCTGTTAGATGCGTCTACCACGAGCATGATATTTCTTGCTCGGTGTGGCTGCTCAAAGAGAGTAATACGTTGAGGCCGCGCGGCAGCAACGGCTAGGCAGAGGATTGAGGTGATAGCGAGTATAGCAAGTAACGGCTCCCTAATTTTGAGACGAAAGCTGCGCGGCAGGCACGCCAAAAGCTTCGAACTGGGGCAGGGGGTAGCTGCAGGGCGAGTTCGAAACAGGAGGCGTGTTCCGAGATAAAATATAGGGAGTAGTAGTAGCCATGGATATGCGAAGGTCACGGTTTTAAGACCCTCGCTGCATAATCGTTTAGCGTTTTGATGAGCGTGCGGACCAGAGTTGATGCTTCGCCTAATGTCTGGCTCGATTGCGGGGCATAAGAGAGCTCTTTAAGTTGCGCTATCATGGTTAAGGCGTTACGCGCAAGCATATCCTCGATTACTGCCGCGCGCTGTCTTAACTCGTCAGCCGAGAGGCTTGAGAGATCAACTTCTAGTAGATGTGAGAGTATGCGGCGCGCTAGTCTTGAGACCCGCTCTATCTGCGGTATCGACGAAATAGTTGAAACTTTCGTTAGCTCCTGCAGCAGCTTTGCAACGATGGCATAGGTCGACCGACCCCTCTTGAGCCAGTTAATAAACAGAACGAACATCGCGATGAACACAAAGGCTAGTACAAAGATGCCCCAGGTAGATAATCCTGGAGCCCATGCTACGAACGGAATGGCCGTAATATCGTATGGGGTTGGGATAGCTGTTTGCATAATCACCGTAGTGCTCGTGTTGCTCGTTCCCGCATCAGGCGCACTAGTGGGCGAGTCGCGCTATCGGTAACGACGATATGATCGGCGCGACAGGCGCGTGCGCTATCGCTAGTCTCGCTACGGTGCTTCTTAAGGATCTCGGTCAAACCTTTGCGAACCGATCTGCTGCTCGTATCAACTACTATCGTTTCCCCGCTCTCTGCATCGGTAAAATTTACAAGGCCTAACGTCGGCAGGCTCTCAATTGGGGTTTGGATCTGGACCAAAACAACATCGTGCACAGCGCTGAGCGTTTTAAGCTCGGAGGTGAATGAAGCACAGAGAAAATCCGAGATAACAAACACGATGCTCGGTTTACGGAGCGTGCTTGATATATGACGCAAGCCCTTGGCCATATCGGTGCCAGGACTGGAAAGGCGTGCCTCCATCAGTTGGGAGATGACCTGGTTGCAGCGCTTTTTACCCGATTTTGGTGGTAGATATGTTATAATATCGTCGCTGAATAGCAGCAGCCCGAGCAGGTCGTTGCCGCGCTGTGTCATAGCACCAACCATCGAGCAGAACTCTAACGCCTTGGTGAACGCTTGGGTTGCCTGTGGTGCACGCATCGAGGCGCTAGCATCAACTGCGAGCAGCACCCGGAGCTGCCGATCCTCCTCATACGATTTAACAAATACGGTGCCGGTACGGGCCGTTGCTTTCCAGTGGATATGCTTAACGTCATCTCCGGGTTGATAGGCTCTAATATCGGTATAAACCAGGCCGGTGCCGCGAAACGCTGAGCGATACTGCCCAAGCAGATCCCCGGTTACCAATCGACGCGAGCGCAACTGAACGCGCCGTAGTTCAACTGAGCTAGGAAGGTGTAGTGCGTGTGGTTCGTGTGGTTGCGCCGCCATGCGGGGGTCTCCCTACGGTATCGTTACGCCGCTTAGCAGGGTGCGGATTATCTCATCGCTATCAACACCACGCGCCTCGGCTTCAAATGTAACGAGGATGCGGTGTCTCAGAACGTCCGGTGCGATATCCTTAACATCATCCGGTGTTACGAAGTTCTTGCCCTTGATAAAGGCGAGTGCGCGGGCGCAGGTCTTGAGCGCTATACTGGCACGCGGTGAAGCGCCCCACTCAATTAGCCCCTTCAGTCCGTAGGCGTCTCCGTTGCGAGTTGCATGTACGAGTGAAACGATATAGCGATCGATCTTTGGATCGATGTAGAGCTCATGCGACTGGCGACGGAGCTGCTCAAGCTGCGAGATAGGAAGTAGCTTGTTGAGTTTTTGAGAGTTGCTGCGCGCACCAGAGGCTAGATCGATAATAGAGACCTCTTCCTCAAAGGAGGGGTATCCGACCTTAACCTTCATCAAGAAGCGATCGACCTGCGCCTCCGGTAGCGCATAGGTACCCTCCTGCTCAAGTGGATTTTGAGTAGCTAGGACCATGAACGGCTCAGGCAGCTTGAAGGTCTCCTCTCCGATAGTGACCTCGCGTTCCTGCATCGCCTGAAGTAGCGCCGATTGCACCTTGGCCGGTGCGCGATTGATCTCATCCGCTAGAAGTAGGTTTGTAAAGACAGGACCCTTTCTAATCACAAAGTCCCCGCTCTGAGGGCGGTAGACCTCGGTGCCTATTACGTCTGAGGGCAGGATGTCGGGGGTAAATTGAATGCGGCTCATCTTGGCATCTAGCACCTGCGTTAAGGCCGTCAATGTTTTGGTCTTGGCGAGCCCCGGCACCCCCTCAAGTAGGATATGTCCATCGGCAAGTAGCGCCACCAGGAGCCGTTCAAGGAGTCTATCCTGTCCAACTATCTCACGGTGAAGCTCGAGCTTAATCTGACGAAATATCTCGCTGGTTGTATCGGGTGCAAGGTTATCCATGGTTCTATCCTAAGGCCCTGTAAACAAGCTATTGTCCTTATAACCTAAAACTAAGCAGTTGTGAGCTGCTTAGAGTCGGAATAAAGTACCAGTTGAAAGTTAAGTAACCAGAGTGTAGCTGGTCTTACTAAACCCTAAAAGGTAAGATCGGAGCTGACGGACCATTAAAGGAGCTTGCATATCATGAAGATGAATCAACCCATAGGTGCAGCGCGCTACGGTCCGCTGCTTATCAGGCTAACGCTCGGTGCATACTTTGTTCTGGCGGGCCTAGGAAAACTACAACTCCTTTCGGCCTTTGTTGAGCAGGTGCGCTCTTTTGGGGTGCTTCCAACCAATGTAGCTGCGGCTTATGGGACCCTGTTGCCATATGTTGAGATCGCGCTGGGAGGGCTTATGATACTTGGTATGTGGACGACCCTATGCGGGATCCTGGGTGGTCTAATCCTAGTATCGTTTGTGTGTGCGTTCGGTATATTCCCAGGTTCCTTTGATATCTTCAACAAAGATATCATTCTGCTAGGAGCGGCCTGTTCGCTGTTATATAGTGGTCCTGGGGCCTTTAGTATCGATAATATTGGCAAGCCACAGCCAAGCTAGAGGTTCTTAGTTCGAATAAATGTCTTGAATCTCGAGCCTTTTAGATTAGCAACATATGCCTAGCCGTATAGTTCCCTGGAACTCCAGAAAAAAACTTCTCCCAGTTGGTAAGGATGAGCAGTCAGCAGCTGCCTTGCCACGACATGTCAATCGCCTCTTCAACGAGTTTCTGCACAGCTCTATAGTCCCAGAGTTCTTCTCTGAGCCCCTGGCGCAGTTCGGGGAGCGTTGGGGCTCCTTTATGCCGGCGGTGAACGTGACCAAAAGGGAGCGTGAGCTGATCGTGACAGTTGAGGTGCCCGGTATGGATGAGCGCGACATCGAGATCTCGCTAACAAAGGAGGGGCTAATTATTCGTGGTGAACGCAAGCCGCAGCACCAGGAGAGCGGCGAGCAGGCCTGGAGCTACGTCGAGTCTATTTACGGGGCGTTTGAGCGCATAGTTCCGCTCTCCGATCTGCAGGTCGAGGAGGATGGGGTTGAGGCCACCTCCTCTAAAGGGCTGGTTGTGATCACCATTCCCGTTAAGGAGAGAGCTGCGAGCAGCGCAAAAAAGGTTGAGATACGCCCATCATAGGGCGAAAGGCTGGCAGGTTTTTCTGTCACGCACTATACTTTATGCACTGTGAGTCTATGCACCGTGGCACGACGTCGAAGCTCAATTACTACAACCTTAAAACAGCGCATTCCGAAGCGTGCGCGCTTGCTTATCGGGGTTTCAGGGGGGATAGACTCTTGCGTGCTGCTGGATGCCCTAATACGGGTACGGGCCCTGCTTGAGATCGAGCTGCATGTCTGTCATATCGATCACGGCTTGCGATCTTCTAGCAAAAAAGATGCTGAATTTGTGCGCGCACGATGCGCCCATTATAAGGTTCCGTGCTACGTAATAGGACTAGGAAAGCTCCCAGCTCGAACTAACATGGAGGCCTGGGCCAGGGAGGAGCGTTACCGCGCCTTTAAGAGGGTGATAGTAGAACATCAGCTCGATTGGGTTTTAACGGCTCATACCGCTAACGATGTTGCTGAGACCCTTATTATGCGATTATTGGCTAATAAGGAGCTAAACTCTATTGATCTGCAAGACGATCAGCGTCGCTGCCTAAGGCCGCTCCTCGATATCTCGCGTCAACAGGTGGAGGAGTATGCCGAGCGCTATAAGGTGCCGTGGACTGAGGACCCGACGAATTCTGACACTACGCTGCTACGCAATAGGGTGCGCCATACCCTAATTCCAGCATTGGAGCGTGATTTTGACCCCTCGGTCGTATGGAGCCTATCTGAGCGGGCGCAGGCTTTAGCGCTCGATTGCGAGGCGCTACAGGGGGTGGCTGAGGGGCTTGCTAGCACTATTGGAGCCATTAGGGATGGGGATCTCGCCTGGTTGGAACGGTGTACGGTGTTCCTTCGGCAGCAACCGCACGCCCTGCAGTGGCGCACCGTACAGGTGTTACTGACCCCATTACTGGGATTCTCGGTCGGAGAGAGGGTTGCGGTGGTTGGATTATCGTTACTACTTGGCGAGCAACTTAGTGTAGAACTGGGGGGCGGGTGTACAATCAGCCGAGATCGTACTGGGCTGAAAAGCTCAAGGTTGTCCAGAAGCTAACTCTGCGGTAAACAAAGGTGTGAAATACAGTCGCCCTCAAATTATATTGAGCTGCGCCAGTTGCCAGCTTGGGCAAGTAACAAATGTATCTGTTCCTTAATTTAGGTGGAGAATTTTTCAAGTGACAAAAAATGGAGTGTTTTGGATTGCGATCGTTCTGTTGGCCCTCAGTGTCTACAAGTTCGCGAAACCAACTGGGGAGACCCCCACTGAACTGACCTATAGCGAGTTCCTGCAGCAGGTTGATAAACAGAATGTGAAAACTGTGCGAATTGAGGGCAGCTCGGTTTTTGGTGAGTATAGAAACAACGAAGGTAAGTTCCAGTCCTTCGTGGCCGTGACACCTAAGGACGATAGCCTAGTTCCAAAGTTGATCGAAAAGGGTATCGATATCAAGGTGCAGGAGCCAGCTGATCAGTCGGGCTACCTAATGTTTCTTTTTAACGTTCTGCCGCTGCTGCTTCTGCTCGGAATCTGGTTTATCTTCTGGCGCCAGATGCAGATGGGTGCGGGCAAGGGTATGAGCTTCGGCAAGTCTCGCGCTAAACTGCTCACGGAGAGCCAGCAGAAGATAACCTTTTCTGATGTAGCTGGTATCGATGAGGCACGCGGTGAGCTCGAGGAGATAATTGAGTTCCTAAAGGACCCGAAGAAGTTTACGCGGCTCGGTGGTCGTATTCCGAAGGGTGTCTTGCTGATCGGTTCGCCAGGAACTGGCAAGACCCTGCTCGCAAAGGCGATTGCAGGAGAGGCGGGAGTTCCGTTTTTTACCATCTCCGGTTCAGATTTCGTTGAAATGTTCGTAGGTGTCGGAGCCTCACGGGTGCGAGACCTCTTTATTCAGGGCAAGAAGAACGCGCCCTGCATTATCTTTATCGATGAGATCGATGCGGTCGGCCGCCACCGTGGTGCTGGCATGGGGGGTGGTCATGATGAGCGTGAGCAAACACTCAATCAACTCCTAGTAGAGATGGATGGCTTTGAGAGCAACGAAGGGGTGATCCTGATCGCTGCAACTAATCGTCCGGATGTTTTGGACCCAGCGTTACTCAGGCCAGGCCGGTTCGATCGAAGGGTTGTTGTTTCAAGACCAGATCTTAACGGACGCCTTGGAATACTCAAGGTGCATACCAAGAAGGTTCCGGTATCACCCGAGGTGGAGCTGAATACTATCGCGCGTGGAACCCCTGGATTTTCTGGGGCAGATCTTGAGAACCTGGTTAATGAGGCAGCGCTCTACGCCGCTCGAAAGAATAAGTCGGTTGTAGAGCCGAGCGATTTTGAATACGCAAAGGATAAGGTGATGATGGGGGCCGAGCGTCGCTCTATGCTCCTTACTGAGAAGGAGAAGCTCACGACCGCATACCACGAGTCTGGACACGCATTGGTAGCAAAGAAGCTTCCAAACGCCGATCCGGTTCACAAGCTAACTATCGTTCCGCGTGGAATGGCTCTCGGTCTGATGCAGCAGTTGCCAGAAGCAGACAAGCATACCTACTCCAAGTCATACTGGATGGATCAGCTCGCTGTATTCTTTGGTGGACGAGCTGCTGAGGAGCTCGTATTTCAGGAGATGAATACCGGGGCAAGCTCGGATATCGAGCGTGCCACCGATATCGCTCGGCGCATGGTGTGTGAGTGGGGTATGAGTGCGCTTGGACCTGTTCACTATAGCGCGAAGGAGGAGCATGTATTTCTAGGACGTGACATAGGCAAGAGCCGTGAGCACTCAGAGTCGGTTCAATTTGAGATCGATCAGGAGGTGAAGGCCATCTTACAGTCGCGCTACGAGGTTGCTAAACAGATCGTAGCAGAAAACCTTGAGGTTCTGCACAACCTTGCCAAGGCCGTTATGGAAAAGGAGACCCTCGATTCAGATGATATCGAGCGGATCGTTAAGGGCGAGACCTTGTCGCCAGGCCCTCAGGGTGGTCCATCAGGAACGAGTGAGGCTAGCGTCGGGGTTTCGGTTGCGGCGTAATGGGTAGGGCATGTTGGATAACTACACGTTTGGTATATCGAGCTCCCTGCTGATTCAGGCACTAGATGTTTTTATCGTCTCCTTTCTGATCTATCGCGCACTGCTGATAGTGCGCGGAACTCGTGCTGCTCCGATGTTGGTTGGGTTGGCCTCGATTGCAGTGGTATACGCCATAGCGAAACCGCTCGGCCTTGTCACGGTAGCCTGGTTAATCGATAACTTTCTCAACTCAATTATTCTGGTGATAGTGGTGATTTTTCAGGATGAGATCCGCCGTACCTTAACGAATGTGGGTATTAAGCCGTTCTTACTGGCGCAGCAGCAACGCCCAGAAAGCGGCCCCAATACTCTAGACGAGATAGCCGTCACGGTTAGTAAGCTCGCAAAGGCACAACTCGGGAGCTTAATTGTAATTAAGCGCAATGTTGGGCTTGAGCAGTTTATGGCGGAGGGGGTCGTTCTAAACGCTGAGTTTAGCCGCAAATTGCTCTATAGCATCTTTGTTAAGGAGTCACCTCTGCACGACGGCGCTGTTATTATTGAGGGTCGCTCTATCAAGGCGGCCGGTTGCGTTCTGCCCCTTAGTTTTAATCCGGACATAGATCCTAACCTTGGAACGCGCCACCGCGCAGCACTGGGCCTGGCGGAGAGCAGTGATGCGATGGTTATAGTTGTTTCGGAGGAGAGCGGTTCTATCACGCTAATTATCGAGGGACGGATGTATCGTAACCTTGATGCGGCCTCGTTGCAGGAGCTGCTGGAAAATAACGCCACTGCTGGAGGGCAACGGAGGCAGAGCGGCCGATTCATGGGGGCGGCGGTAAAATAGTGCTGAAGAATCTGACCCTAAAACTGGTTTCGGTTGTTGCGGCAGTGTTGCTTGCCTACGCTCTTCAGGATGCTAGCAACTCCACGGTCCTAACTATCTTTGTTCCGATTGAGATTCGCAATCCACCGGCCGATAAGATGCTCGTAGGGCGCACAAAGCAGGGTGCGCAGGTGACTATTAAGGGGCCCTCGTTCCTGGTGGGCGAAGTGGCGGCAGCGCCGCCGCCGCTTCGGCTACAGCTATCTAAAGCAGTGAATGGGAGCTACGTTGCGCCGCTGCTGAGCTCAGATATATCATTACCGCACTTAGTTGAGGTGGTAAGAATAGATCCACCTGAGCTTGAGCTCGTTTTTGAGGCCATCGAGGAGCGCGAGATTAAGATCGAGGTGCCTCGTCTTGGGCAACTAGCAAAGGGGCTTAATCTTACAGGGGTAGAACTTACTCCCAAGACCGTTACGGTTAAGGGACCACGCTCAGAGCTGCTACAACTGCGCTCCGTTGAGACGCAGCCCCTTGATCTGCGAGATATTAAGGGCTCACAGAGCGTAGCACTTTCGCTCAGAAGTCCTGGAGCGCTATCGTCGCTCTCGATAGGTGTGATCTCAGCACATGTGCAGGTTGAGGAGTTGCCCTCTGAGCGGCAGTTCGCCGCAAGGCCGATCGAGGTGCGCATATCGGCAAATAGTAAGGGCATAAGGCTTAAGCCGACAGGGGTCTCGGTGACGCTAGCAGGAGCTCCGCAGCTGCTCAAAGATATAGATCCGATCGATGTGGTGCCATTTATTAGGCTTAGTAACGTTCCGTCCAGTTCGGGTGATATGGTTGAAGTTAGTGTGGCGCTGCCATTCGGAGTGCGCCTTGTAAAGATATCACCCGCAAGTGTAGCAGTATGGTGGGCAGGATCATCGAAGGTACCGGCCGCGGTAGTGGCAGAGACATTGGCAGCGGAAGGTAGAGAGAGGAAATAATAAAAGAAGTTGGGAGGCTATTTAGCATGGCGATAAAAAGAAAATATTTCGGAACGGATGGGATTCGTGGAGTGGCTGGTGTCTCGCCATTAGATCCTGAAACGCTCGTGCGCTTAGGCAAGGCGGTTGCTCAGGTTTTTATGCAGGGCGATAAGAAGCGCAGAATATTAATCGGAAAGGATACGCGCCTCTCCGGTTATATGATCGAGAGCTCACTGGCCGCTGGAATCACTGCGATGGGAGCAGATCTGATGTTGTGCGGACCTGTGCCGACACCGGGCGTTGCCTATCTCTCAAAGAGCATGCGGGCAGACGCTGGAATAGTTATCTCGGCCTCGCATAACCCCTTTGAAGATAACGGAATCAAGATCTTTGGATCTGATGGATTTAAGCTACCTGACGAGCTTGAACAAAGGATCGAAGCGTTGCTGGAGCCCGGTATTCTCGACGGAAAAGCGGTCGATGCTGGGCATATCGGCAAGTCTACCCGTATCAACGACGCCATCGGGCGCTATACCGTCTACCTCAAGGAGAGCTTCCCCCGTGAGTACTCACTTGAGGGGCTAAAGATAGGGCTAGATTGTGCCAATGGCGCCGCCTACGTAGTTGGGCCGCAGACCCTAAGCGAACTCGGCGCAGAGGTGGTATCGCGTGGTATCAGTCCGAGCGGAAAAAACATCAACGCAGCGTTTGGAAGCCTTTATCCCGAGGTTGTTGGCAAGTTGGTAGTCGAGCAGAACCTTAACTTAGGCATCTCGCTAGATGGTGATGCCGATCGCTGTGTCCTAGTTGATGAGAAGGGTCGTGTTCTTGATGGTGATGTAATCTTAGCCATCTGCGCCATAGATCTTAAGGAGCGTGGATTGCTTAAGCAGGAGACTATAGTGGCTACGGTTATGTCCAACCTTGGGCTCGATAAGCTACTAGCTTCGCACGGCATAAAAGTACTGCGTACTGGAGTTGGGGACCGTGCGGTTCTAGAGGAGATGGTTCGGCAGGGTTGCCAACTTGGAGGTGAGCAGTCCGGACACACTATATTCTCAGACTACTCTACTACAGGTGATGGAATGCTTACGGCGCTGATGGTAATGGCCGTGATGTGTCGCACAGGCAAGCCCCTGTCTGAGTTGGCGGCACCATTCATCACCTTTCCGCAAAGGCTAATTAACGTAAAGGTCTCTCAGAAGCCACCCCTTGAGTCTATTCCCAACCTCGTTAGCGCGATTGAGCAGAGGGAGCGCGAGCTTGGTTCGCGTGGTCGTATACTGGTCAGGTACTCGGGCACCGAGAATAAGGCCCGTATTATGGTTGAGTGTGAGGACGAAGAGCTCTGTAAGCGCCATGCAACTGAGCTCGCTGCAATAGTTGAGAAAGAAATTGGTGCCATGTGAGCAACGTTAGCTCCGGTAGCTTCAGCCCGATAGAGTTCGCCTCGTCTGAGGCTAGTGCGTGGATGCTGCCGTCTAGCGCCGAGACGGCGCAGTGTGATGCAGAGACTATTTCGCAGGGTACGCCAGCGCTTGAGCTGATGGAACGAGCCGGGGGTGTTGTAGCTGATCAGATAATGACGATCCTTAAGGGAGCAGTCCAGCAGTATGTATTGGTGCTGTGTGGTCCCGGCAATAACGGGGGCGATGGACTAGTTGTAGCGAGGCATCTGGCGCAACGTGGTGTTTCGGTAACAGCACTTGTTGCCGAAGCTGAACGTTACTCTGCTGAGTGCATGGAGCAGCTTAAAAGTTTTCCTAACGTAGTTACGGTAGAGCCTGTAGCACCGGCATTATTGGCTGCGTGCGCAAGCGCTCAGGCTCTCTGCGAGGAGGAGCTCTCGGCTCTTTTTAGCTCTGCTACAGTTGTAGTCGATGCTCTGCTTGGAACTGGCCAGCACGCTATCTTAGGTGCTCGAATCTCGGATCTGGTACGGCGCGTTGTGCAGGAGAGATCTGAGAGGGTGGATCTTGCGGTCGTGGCGGTAGATATTCCAACCGGCATTGATTGTAACACCGGAGCCGTTACAACTCCCCATATTACAGCCGACCTTACGGTTTGTATCGAACTAATAAAGCGCGGACTACTGCAGTTTCCTGCCCGCGCTGCCTGTGGTCGGATAGTTGTCGCGGCGATCGGAATTACCGTTCAGAAAAATATAGAATTTTGCGCCGTACATGATAGCACATTGCCGAAGCTCTCGCCCCGTAAAAGTGAGGCTCATAAGGGTGATTTCGGAAGGGTCTTGGTGCTAGGAGGCTCGGTCTCGATGCCGGGAGCTCCTATTCTGGCAGCGCTCGGAGCGCTTAGAAGTGGGGCGGGCTTGGTTAGCTTGGTGACTAAGGGGAGTTGGAGGGGGGCACTAGCTCCGCTTGAGTGCATCAATGAGCTACTGCCAGGTGAGGGAGCCTTTATGTGCCAGGATGATGTCGCTCGCACCCTTGAGTTAGCCGCTTCTAATGATCTGATCGTACTTGGTCCGGGGCTCGGCATGGCTCAAGAAACTGGGCAATTTGTGGCAGCGGTTATTGCTGGCCTGACGACCCTCGGAAAGCCGGTAGTGATAGATGCAGATGCGCTTAACCATATCGCGCAGCAGGGCATAAAGCTCTCAGATCTTAGGGCACTTATTACCCCCCATCCCGCAGAGGCGGGGAGACTCTTGGGGCACACTACGGCTGAGATTCAGAGCGACCGCTTTGCAGCGGTTCGCGAGCTCTCGCAGCACTACGGTTGTGCGGTCTTGCTTAAAGGCGCTGGGACGTTGCTATACGCCGAGGGCAAGGGAGCTTTAGTACCACGTGGGACACCTTATCTTGCGGTAGCTGGAAGTGGGGATGTTTTAAGTGGAGTGATAGCTGCATGCATGGCCCGTACCACCACTCTCTTTGGTGCTGCAGCGCTTGGCGCTTATATTCATGCCGCTGCTGGTGAGGCGGCTTCGCAACGTAGCGCTGGGCCAATCCTGGCGAGTGAAATTGCACTGGCTGTGCCCTCCATTATCGGAGCTCTAGAGCGATGAGCACTTTATCGATCGGCTCAGAGCTAGAGACTGAGAACCTAGCACAGCTTATTGCGTCGTTACTGCAAGGGGGGATCTCAATTGGGCTTATTGGGGACCTTGGAGCCGGAAAGACCACCTTGGTTAGGTATCTGGTCGGGGCGCTCGGAGGCTCAGCTAAGGAGGTAGCCTCGCCAACCTATACATTGCAGTACGACTATCCAACCGATAGTGGCGTTCTGATTGAGCACTGGGACCTATACAGATTAGAGAGCCTACCGCATGAACTATTTGAACGACCAGATCCCAAGATCGTTCGCATAATCGAATGGCCCGACAGGTGTCCTGAGATCCTGCGAGATCTGGAGCTGCTGATTAGAATTGAACTACTTGACGGCGAACAGCGCAGTGTGGAGCTCTCAGGCCCCTTAGCGGAGCCCCTTGTGTTAGCCCTTAAGGGGAGCCGTGGAGCATGAGCGCGCCGTTAGCCCCGATAGTCGTTATGAAGTTCGGGGGTACCTCGGTTGGTGATGTAGCGTGCATAAAGCATGTAGCCGATCTCGTTATGCAGTTTAAGAGCGAGAATCCCGGAGTCGGTGTGGTGGTGGTGCTCTCCGCTATGGCGGGAGAGACCAATAAACTGCTAGCACTCGCCAAGGGTTGCGTGGAACACCCTGCACCCCGTGAGCTAGATGTTCTGTTAGCAAGTGGCGAGCAGGTAACCGTTGCACTACTCGCCATGCGGCTCTCTAGTATCGGTATTCCGGCAAAGAGTCTGCTCGGTTCACAGCTGCGTATAGTAACCGATGAGCGGCATACGAATGCCCAGATTGAAGAGATAGACACAGAGGCGCTACACGCCGCTCTTGCCGCCGGGCTAGTTCCAGTTGTGGCGGGGTTTCAGGGGGTAGCTGATAGTGGTGATATTACAACCTTAGGGCGGGGTGGTTCGGATATTACAGCCGTTGCACTAGCTGCAGCATTACGTGCGCAGTGTTGTTTTATCTACACAGATGTTACAGGGGTATTTTCGTGCGATCCGCGGCTCTCTGTTAAAGCACGCCTTCTTGAGCGCATAACGCACGAGGAGATGCTTGAGATGGCGAGTCTTGGGGCGAAGGTGCTGCATACTCGCTCGGTATACTTTGCGATGCGTTACGGGGTTCCGCTTGTAGTGCTTTCAACCTTTGCAGGGGCGTTTAAGCCCGGTGTTAACGGTACATGGATAGTAAGAGAGGAGGAGGGCATGGAACAGGTTATTGTTAGCGGTATTACCCATAAACTTGATGAGGCACGGCTGATGATTCAGAGCATGCCGTCTGATATAGAAACGATGTCGAAACTATTTTCGGTGCTTGGAGAGCGGGGGGTACTGGTCGATATGATCTCTCAGGAGAATATCGGCCCAGGGCTGCTTAATGTGAGCTTAACCGTCGCCGACGAGCAGAGCTCCGCAGCATTGGAGGTTGTTCGAGAGATTATACAAGCACTTAGGGCCGAGGGGGTTACTATTGAGCGCAATATCGCCAAGGTATCTATAGTCGGTATCGGGATGCGCCATCACACCGATGTCGCAGGAAGGTTCTTTAGAGCTCTAGGGCGTGAGGGCATTAACGTACAGATGATTAATACCTCAGAGATAAAGATCTCAGTTCTTGTGGCCAGAAAGTTTTGCGAGGCGGCTGTGCGGGTGCTTAATGAGGAATTTATACCGGGGTAAATAGTTACGATTCAAGAGAGTGCAGTATTTCGGCGAGTGTTGTGAG
>JAPLFS010000059.1 GCA_026390555.1 Pseudomonadota bacterium | reverse complement strand
ATTTGCACCGTTTGCAATACCTTTGCAGTCATAAAACCCCTCGGGAGAGTTCACTTGCATTTGGGGTTGTGCCCACGCCGAAAGGTCAGAAGAGATGGTTAATGCTATTACGGCGATAAGGAGTCTGAGCCAGATCATACTGAGTACCTCGGTATAGATGACGAATAACTTGAGCTTTTTGGTAACATTCAGCATAAACTTAGGGTAATCAAACAGTTAGATGCTATGCATCAACCCCTCATTGGAGTGTACCGCGATCTTTGACCTGTTGAAAGGGTGGAACCTTGTTGATCAGAGCGTACTAAAACTACGAGTCTTTTGAGCAGCTTGGCGGCCATGCTCTCAAAGCTGGTTTTTAAGGGTTAACCGGTATCGGAGCGGGAGCAGGTAACGGGAAGCGGTTCACGTTCCCGCGCAGGGGTTTTCCATCTAATGTACCCACACTTATCGGAGGTGATAACAAACCCCTCAGGGGTCGATATGCGGAGCAAATCGGGGGTGATAACAAACCCCTCAGGGGTCGATATGCGGAGCAAATCGGGGGTGATAACAAACCCCTCAGGGGTCGATATGCGGAGCAAATCGGGGGTGATAACACTGACGCATGGGTCGGTTTAGCTAGCCTGAGAGCGCCGAACCCGTGTCTTGCTCAGTTGCGGAGGAAATCCGTTCCCAGCACCGTTTTGAGCAGATTGAAGCACCTGACTCACCGTATCGGTATTGGTTACACCGTTACTAGCTGCCAGCAATCCCGGAAGCTTAATCTCTGGTGGCGCAACGCAGCGCAGCGCCTCCGCATGAGCGCGGTGATAGTGCGCTGACATAACGTCCCAGGTAAAGCGCTCAGTCATGCGCTCCGCTCTGTTACGAAGAGAGATACGCTCGCGGCGATTAAGCTCGCAGAACTTAAAGAGGAACGATGTTAACTGCTCAATGCAGGTATCAGGGGCGCTCTTTGATCTGTTAAGTACCAGCACTCCGTTCTGAAGAGCATCGGGAACGTGGCGCTCAACGTAGGCACCAAATCCGCTTAGGTCGGTCGTTACGGTTGGAATTCCGAGTGCGAGACACTCAAGAGGGGTGTATCCCCACGGCTCGTAGTAGCTCGGAAAGACCCCCATATGGCAGCCGCGCACGAACTGTTCGTAATCAAGGCTAAAGAGGCTCGTAAGAGATACGAAATCGGGATGAAAAACAACCTTGACCGGATCACTCGGTGAGTTAACGAGGTTTCTGTGGCGTAGGTGCTTAAGAACCGGATCGTTCTCATCGTCCCACATATCGTGCGTAACAACTGGAGGCCACTGAGTTGTTTTGCGCGCCAGTATTGAGCGCTTTAGCCGCAGCTCAAGGTCGCTTGTAAAGATATCCTCAAAGCGTGGCATACGACCCCGCGCCGCAGAGTCGAGAATACGTTGGCTAAGGGTGTGCTCCATCTCGCGACAGGTTGTTTTTAGATCCTCAAAGCGCAGGTGGTTTTGCAGCGCCGTAACGTTTAGATTCTTAGTCGGTGCACGGGTGATGATAAAGGCCACAACCGTGGGGGGCTTGGGCAACGTTTTAAGGCGCTGATTGAGGTGGTAAAGGGACTCAATAAAGAGGTCCATGCCCTTGTTTGAGTACTCATATCGGCCACTAGTAAACACGTAGAGGGTGCGATCAAGATCGAAGGAATAGCTAGGGAAGAAGTGCCCCATCACGAACTCGTTGATGCGCTCTTTGTACGTCAGGTGCAGGTTCTGGAATTCGTGTAGCGCCGTAAAGTGGTGAGAGTTAAGACCGTTCGGCAGAACGAAGTTCGGCTTACGGCCAAGCAGATACTCAGCTTCACGCGCCGTTACCTCACTGACCGTAGTGAAAACATGCGCTGAGTGCGCACAGGCGCGCTCAATGGAATGCTTACTCCAGATCGTAAAGTGGCGCGCAGCGTTATCGGCGTTAATCCTGGAAAGATTAGAGTAGAAGTTCGGATCGTTTGAGGCGATATAGCGACCAAGCAGGGTGGCGTGCGTTGTAAAGACCGTCGCTATTGGGAGGTTCATGTGCCGAATGCGTGGCAGAGCAACTCCGGCCATCCACTCGTGGAAATGTGCAGTCAGTTGAAGCGAACTATTTGATGTCTGAATAGCACGCAGCAGCTCAGCTGCGGCGAATCCAAAGGCGATAACTGCATCGACCTCTCCGTCGTTGCCTTCAAGTGAGATGCCGTTGTCGGTCCAGAGGAGATACTTATCTTCACCAAGTCTAGGATAGCGGCCTTTGTAGTCGATTAGAACTACGGAGGGACGTCCATCGGTAAGCCAACATCCGAAATGACACGGGGTGCCCTGCGCAGCGAGCGCCTCGAAGGCAGGTTTTAGATGATCCGGAACAACGCCCTCTTCAAATTCAAGCGCGCTTGTTTGTTGGTGATACGGTCCGATCATGAGGTAGTTATCACCCCAACGCTCGACCATGTTAGGGGCCTTGGTTTTGATAACGGTGTAGATTCCGCCGATCTGGCTACAGGTTTCCCAGGCTATTTCAAGGAGCATAGATTGTTTTGATTGAACAGCGGAACTCATGGAGTGCGATAGTATAGTAGAGTGATGATTACTGGAATATCATTATCCCAAGTACCGTCATTAAGATAATTAAAATTTGGTAAGCGTGCCCTATAAACTTGCTACAGAGAGCATAAACGATAAATCATCGTTTGATGTCACCTACCTAGATGGGTTTTTGCGCTACTCGCTATCGTTGTACGGGATTATTCGAGGTTGCTTGGGTGCAAGCAGCTCCACGATACGCTCCCGAAGCAGGGTACACCGTTTCTTGGTCTGAGCCCGCTTGGCCGCAAGAGAGAGCGCACGCTTTGAGCCAACTATAATAAGGAGCTTCTTAGCGCGCGTTACCCCGGTGTATACCAACTGGCGCTCAAGCAACATAAAGTGTGAATCATCGAGCGCTAACACTACACACGGTACCTCCATCCCCTGTGAGCGATGCACAGTTACGGCGTAAGCCAGTGAGAGTTGGGCAACCTCGCCGCGGGGATACTCTATTAGGCGACCATCCCACAGCTCTACTGAGAGCTTCTGGTCCTCGTGGTTCACCTGCACCACGGTACCCATATCGCCGTTAAAGACCCCGGTCAGATCTATCTTATAGTTATTGACCCGTTGGCAGACCCGGTCGCCAACTCGAAATTCTAGATCTCCGAACTCAAGCACCTCATCATCTGAGTGCGAGGCGCGTGGGTTAAGCCGCTCCTGGAGCCGCTTGTTAAGTTCTAGGGTGCCCAACGGCCCACGGTTAGAGGGGGTAAGGACCGCGATATCTGAACCTGAGAAGCCAAACTTCTTGGGAATCTGCTCCGCTATTAGGCTTTCAATTAAGCGACTAGATTCGTCTGCGTTGTCTCGTTGAATAAAGTAAGCATCAGACTTGGTAATGCCGTCCGGAGCTGGGATCGTAGGCACCTCGCCCGTATTAATCATGTGAGCTACGGTGTTTATATGCGACTCGTGCGAGCGCCTAAAGAGGCGCTGTAACGTAATTACGCGCACTGCACTACATCCAACCAGGTCTCCAAATACACGGCCCGGTCCGACCGATGGCAGCTGATCCTTATCGCCAACAAGGATAATAGTGCACTTGGCTGGAATCGCGGCGAAGAGATCGCGCGCCAGCAGCACATCAACCATCGAGGCCTCATCTATAATAATTGCGTCGTAGGGGAGGGTGTTGCGGGCATTAAACACAAAGCGGGTAGTTAATGGGTCGTATTTAAGCAGGCGGTGAATTGTGCTGGCCGGCACATTGCACACCTGCGACATGCGCTGAGAGGCTCGTCCCGTTGGAGCGGCGAGCGCAAAAGATAATCCAGCCCGTTCAAAGAGCAGGGCCAGCGCCTTAATAACGGTAGTTTTTCCGCAACCTGGACCCCCTGTAATAATCAGTAAGGGGAGTAGTGCGGCCGACTCTACAGCGAGGCGCTGTTCAGGGGAGAGCTCAACGCCCAGTGTTCGCTCAGCTTCAACTATTGACTCATTGATGGTGCTGTTCGGTATAGCGTGCTTTTCGCGAGGTGTTGTGCGTTCCGCGATAAAGCGCCCAACGGCATCCTCCGCCTGGTCGTAGTGTTTAAGGAAGATCCCATTTTCGAAGATAATAAGGAGCCCTTCAACTAGTAGCTGCTCAAGGGGTTCCCCAAGATCTAGCGGCTCCGCCAGCCCCAGTAGCATATGAGCACGGTCAAGTAGTACCTGCCGTGAGAGATAACAGTGACCATCATCGGCAGCGGCAATGAGCGCACAATAAAGCCCCGCCTTGAGGCGTTGTGGAGAGTCTGGAAGCACCCCAAGATTAAGCGCAATGGTATCGGCCGTATGAAATCCGATACCGCGAATCTCACGCGCCAGGACGTACGGATCTCGCTTGATAATATCAACCGTCTGGCCCTTAAAGCGCTCATAGATCTTGGCCGAAAGGTTAGTGGAGATCTGATGCTCAACCAGAAACCGCAGGATCTGTTCGAACTCGCCCCGTTGTAGCAGCGCAGTATTCAGGATCTCGGCCCTCTTTTTTCCAACCCCAGCAAGGCTTGCGATCTTCTCAGGCTCGTTCTGGATAACCTGTAACGAGGAGAGGCCAAATTCCTTGACGATCCTGGCAGCGGTTCTCTTTCCAACCCCTGCGATAAGCCCACTAGCAAGATAGCGCTCAATTCCTTCCGATGTTGAAGGTGGGGTCTCGGTCATGGTTTGCAGGGTGAATTGCTTACCGAACTTCGGATGGGTGATATAGGAGCCCGTCATCATCACGTACGAGCCGGCGTTTACGTGTGGGGCCATGCCGACGACGGTAATCCTATCGCGTGAGTCCTCAGGCACAACCTGCAATACGGAGTAGCCGTTATTGGCGTTACGAAAGGTGACGCGCTCAATCGTGCCACGCACTACCTCCGGCTCAGGCGTTGACTCCTTCATCAGTCTAGCTTCTTTAGACCGTGCCACCAGCTTGTGCTAGGTACATTAGGCAGCTGATCGAGTAACTGCTTGGCCGAGTTTGTTTGCACCCGTTGACGAGCGACCTCATACCACTCAGAGGCGTCCTTAAAGCCGCGCTCCATGTACTCATGAGCACGTACAGCAAGTTCAACCAGATCGGCATCCTTTGCTATAATGCCGGCTGTGGTGGTGTGTTCCTCTACCTGATTCCAGAGTGCTAGGATCTCGTCCCCAGCAGCGTCAAGGCGCGAGACCTGCTCCGTGACGGCGCGCGCCTCATCGACCGTTATATAGCGATTCGCTAGTTTATGAATATCGCCAACCCGGCACTCGCCGATATCGTGAAAGATCAGCATGGCGGCCACCTCGTTGGGGTTACTATACCCCTCAAGCTTGGCTAGAACCCAGCCGATCTGTGCGGCGCGTAGGGAGTGATCCGCTATACTCTCCGGGTCCTCAATGCCCAGTAAACGCCAGCCCTCACGCTTGACACGCGAAAGCTGCCCCATTTCTAAAAAAAACTTAAGGATCTCTTTGGATTGCATATAATGCATGAAAGGTAGCAGAAGCCGGCGCAGAATACCAAGCTCTTGATCTGATCCAACACTTATAATAACCTACCCCTCGTTGATTCCGTATGCGCTAGTAGCTCAGCTGGTAGAGCAGGAGACTCTTAATCTCTTGGTCCGGGGTTCGAATCCCTGCTGGCGCAGTTTCTCCTCTATTCCAACTTGGCGTTGCCAAGATTGGAACAACGACCAGGGGGCGATCCCCTGGATCCCTCGGTGCGATCCATTAATACATGGCTAGGCGTGAGCACTGGTATCGCCGGTCTCTAGTCCGACTATAAAAAAGCTCGCCTGGGATACGCGCAGAGCAGCTTGCGCCTAAAAAGCAACCACGGACTAATAGGAAGTCACTCGGTAGCAAAATTTCAACCAACTTACTTGTTAGTTCCTTTGGTTTTCCGAGTCCTTTTATGCACCACCTTTCGAGTCGGGGCGGTCTTAGAGTTTTTTGAGCTCTGTTTCGTGGTTAACGCTCTTAGTTTTTTTAGATCCAATTTATCTTGCTCTCGACCAGCTGATCTTTTGGCGTCAATCAACAGCTCAAGACTTAGGAACTGCGTCTCTACGCCAGCAAATGTAGACCTCTCTCGCTTTTTCCAAGCTGTTTCAAAATCAACGCCCTTAATTCGCGTAAGTATATCAATGCGACTAGGTGGAAGCCCACAAATATACATAACTCCTGGATCCTTAAAGGTATCTTGGTCAATGTTTGCAAGAGGAGCTCCAAAAGCATCAAGGCCACGATAAAGAGCGTGAGAATTTCTTACGCTTGGATCGACCTATATATCGAGGTCTTTTGTATATCGTGGCTCACTGTAATGCATGACAGCGTAGCCGCCGACTAAAAGATACTTAACTCGGGCGATATTTAAGCACCGCAACAGATCTTTGAAGTCTGAGTTCACTCTCCTTGCCCCCCCCCGATGTAGATGCGCTTGAACAGCTAGTTCCCAACCGGCTTCTAAGCGTTGTTCACTTGAAACAGACGCCCAAAATGAGCGATCAAATTCAGAGGTGTCAAACCCATAAGAGAGGCTGGCAACCATCCTTTTCTTGCGAATCGCGCGGCGTTTCTTGAGGTTTGATCTCATACCGATAAGAGTAGCGTATCTAAGAGGGGTGGGGTATCCCCCTCTAAGGTGTTGGCAGTCTGGGTTCCTTACCAATAAGTGTGGTTGGAAAGCTACTGGATGAAGGCATAACTATGCGCGGCAGTTGGAAGAAAAGCCGGTCGAAGAATGTAAGATAATGGATGCTGAATCCCTGCGCTGGAAGGTGCGCCGCTTCCTGCGCAGGGGTTTTCCATTTAATGTACCCACACTTATCGGTGAGGAACCGAAATTCCTACGAGTCTTTTGAGCAGCTTGGCGGCCATGCTGTCAAAGCTGGTTTTTAAGGGTTCCCCGGTATCGGAGCGGGAGCAGGTAACGGGAAGCGGTTCACGTTCCCGCGCAGGGGTTTCCCATCTAATGTACTCACACTGATTGGTGAGGAACCGCAACCTGTAAGGAGTTAGCAACAAAGGAGTTCCCCATGCCCCCGTCTCAAGTACAGCAACCTATGCCCCCTCAATCCTCTCCAGAAGGGTGTTAATCTCAATCACCCGTTGCTCGGCGCCCTCATTATTAAAGATGCGCCACTTTGCCTCGCAGATCGCTTTGATGTTTCTTAGAATATCACACAGGATCGGGGTCTCTTCGCCAGCAACCTGCCCCGAGTCGTCCTCACCCAGCCTACTGGTGCAGAGCGGAATCAGATTGTGCAGGTCGCGCGGTAGTCCAAGGATCTCAAGTTGACAGCACGCAGCACCCATACCGAGGCTGAGCATCGTGCCGTTTTCAAAGAAATTACCGATTACGCAGTTCATGTGCGCAAGGTGCCCAAGCATATTAAAAACAAATCTCCGATCGCCCTCCTTAAGGGTTTTAAACATCTCGGCAACCGAAGGGTCGGTTTGTCCGACAAGATGCGCCTCGGTGATGCCGAATACGTCGTTTAGGATATTATCGACCTTGCGCTTGCACTGCAGCTTGTAGCCGATAGCGGTCTCCTGCTGCTTTTTCGGGAACTTCGCCAGCCCTCCGATATGTTCAGGCTGAATCTCGTTTGCAACGATAGCAAAGCGCTCAAGAGCGCGCTGGTTTTGCGGGGCAAGGGTAAGACAACGATCAAACACACGCGCTGTTCTATCGATATCGTATCTACGCAGTCCGTATTGATGCCAGCCGATGGTCTCAAGCGCTAGCGCTACCATGGCGTGTTGGTTCTCCTCAATTACAGCCGGAAGATCCTCGGTTCGAACCGATCGGAGCTGATCAAAATCTGGAAAGCCAAGGAAGGTCATAATCCGCCAGGCATACCCGACCGCCTCGGTAACAGCCTGTCTATCATCAGGGTCAGCCTCGGCTAGATCAAAGCGCTCGCGCAGCTCCCTGGTGGCCGCCTCGATCTGCTGCTCAGCTAGGAGCACAGCGCCGACCTTGTTGCCATAGATCTTGGCTGGATTAATCTGATCCCTGCGGGGTGGCTTGAAGTGTGATGAGTCTGACGACATGCCCATACCATACCCTAAAACGGTAGGGTTTCTCTAGTGGGGTGGAGAGGCGCAGTGGGGGGTGTCCATAATAAAATCTTTAGGCGTCGTAAGATTACCGATTTTGACAATCTGTGCGATAGGTTAAGCTCTTACACATGAGTCTTGCATACGCACAATCAGATCGCGCTATAGGGGCTGAAACTGCCCTCAAAAGGGGCATTGGAGCCTATTCCCAGGTAGCCCCAGTTGATGGGCTACTACACTCCCGGCGCCCCCTGGCTGAGGGCTCTTTGCTGGAGGCCCTCCTAAAGGAGGTCGGTGACCTCAGCACGCTATCTCCTGAGCTGCTTGAGCGCGCCATTAAGGAGCACTGTTGGTACCACGTAACCCCGTTCAGAAGTGCGCATATCCGGGCGCTCGATATTCCACCCAATGCGCGTGTGCTTGAGGTCGGTTGCGGTGGTGGTGCATTGACCCGCTACTTAGGAGAGCAGGGGTTCCAGGTCGTTGCCCTTGAAACCTCAGAAGAGTTAGCCGAGTGCGCCCGCACCCGCTGCAAAGAGCTTCGGAACGTAGAGGTTATCACCGGCTTCCTTGAGAACGTGCTTGAGGACAATAAGTTCGACTACGTTATCTGCATCGATCCGGTGCTAGTTCAGAACGAATACTTCGACCCCGGAGTACAGCTCCTTTCGTTGTGCAAGAAGATGCTCAAGGCAACCGGGACCATGATATTGGCCGTCGCTAATCCCCTGCATAATCCAGGTGGCTCTCAGATGGAGCCCTCAAGCGATCAGGTACGGGGCAAGGGTGCTTCCCTAGAGCACCTAAAGAACTCCCTGCATAGCGCGGGGTTCTCAGGTTTTGAAAGCTACATGACCTTCCCGCACCACGCTGCACCGCGCGTGATCGTTAACGCGCAACGGGCCAGGGAGGAGCGGGTACAGTGGTTGCCGCTCGTACGCGAGCTCTATCAGTGCTCTGAGAGCTCGGAGGTTGAGCTCGATACGTGGTGGCGCTCGGTGCATTCAGAGCAGCTCGAAAATGCTTTGGCCCCAGGATGGTTGGTCTTAGCGCATGCTCATAACGTGCACTCCGTTCTTTGGAAGGGGGCAGCTGTTAAGCAGTTCTGCCTTACAACCGAACAGCGATCTGCGCAGCAATCTGGCGAAGAGATCAATCAACAGGGCTTTGGAGTTTATCTTCTTAACGTAATCAAGGATGAGATTCTACCAGCTATAGTAAAGGCTACTCAGCCGATAGTTAACTCTATTAAGGATTACAAGTTCTCCCTAATGGCAGCAGATGGGCGCATCGCTGACCTCGCTACCCGTGAGCAGATGGCGAGGGAGCAGCTCGTCTATGTTGAAGATCGATATAAGGGGCATATCGAGCATGGGCAGGAGGAGCTCCGTGTTCGTAAGGCCGAGCTAGATCTAGTTCTAACGCAATACCACGCCGTAGGGGCGATGTGTCACGACATGCGCGAGGAGGGACGTAAGCTCCAGGGCATGGTCGAAGAGATAAAGAGACGATATCTAGCATCTGAGGAGTGGGGGGCAGCGCTCGCAGATCGGGTCGTTGAATCAGAGAACAAGCTCCATGAGGTCAAGGCTTCATGGGGTTATAGGTTCACGGAGTCGATGCGCGAACTTTTTTCACGCCGTAAGCACGGGCTAGCCAGAAAAGCTTGACAGTAATCCGTTTCGAGTATATTTCTATACTCGTATGAATACAGAAATTAGCTCGAATATTCCATCCCCAGCACATTGTAATAATAGTATCTCTGCCACTAGGCTGGGCTCTCTTGGGCCGGGCTCTCTTGGGCCGGGCTATCAAAGCTCAAACTCCCTAAGGTCAATAGGAGCCGTTATCAGGGGGCTTCCAGCCCTAGAGGAGCTGGAGCCCATCTTTAGTAAGTTGCGAGGCGCGGGCCTAATCCTGGCGACCCTCTCATATGGCTTGGGGGTCAGGATAACCGAGCTCCGGTCGGTTAGGGTGCGGGACGTTAATCTCTCCTCGGGGCTGATCCGTATAGAGGGCGGGGTGCGAGCGATACCGCTGCTCATGATTGATGATCTACGGGAGTATATTCATGAGAGGCTTTGCGGCTCAGAGGCCTCGCTAACCGTTTCAAAGCGTGAGCAGCGGCTCTTTGGTGATGAGGCGTTCGAAAGTTTGCTTGAGCAGCTCTCTGTGTTTCATCCGATGGGGGGCTCTCAAGAGCTTGGGGCGCAGGGCTTAATGGAACGCTGCTTCAATAGGATCTTCCGTATCTTAGCCTGGAGGCATGCGCGTGCTGCCTTTCGCTCCGGCACTAAGGTACGCTCTCCACTGGAGCTATTTGATAAGGGGCCGCGGATCGTACGACGGGGTCGATTGGGCAGCGTTGATCAATATTATCTATGGCGGACGGTGTATCCTGCTGCTGGGTGTTAGTTGGACCCATCCTTAATAATGACCCTCTCTGGAAAGTCAGTAAACACACCATCTATTCCTGCGGCACGCAGCGCTTTAAGATCCACTGGATCGTTTACGGTATAGACGAATACCTTAAGACCCGCCGCATGGAGCTCCTTAATCCGGGCAGGTATTACCGAATCAATACTAAGATGTACCGAGACTGCACCTAGAGCGTGTGCTACCTCTACTAAATTATCTGGATAGCCGCGCGGTAGGAGCCCTACAGGAATGGCAGGTTGCAGCCGTTTTATCTCAGCTATCTCCTTATATTCAAACGATGAGATCAGAAATGATTCTGGTAGCCACCCCTCGATTAGGCAGCCGCTGATAATTGCGGCAACTATTGAAGCGCTGCCACCTCCCTTTAGCTCTATCTGTAGCGCTGCGCGGCCCTTTACTAACTCCAGCACCTCAGAGAGGAGCGGTATCCGCTCTCCCTTGCCAACATCGAGTGAACGCAGGTAGGTGAGGGATTGTTTTTCGACGACACCGCCACACCGTGCGCGGCGCGCTAGGGTACGATCGTGAAAGATAATAGCCTCTCCCTCCACCACACGAACATCGAGCTCGATCCAACGCGCTCCAAGCTCAAGCGCGCGGCGAAAGCTGAGCAGGGTATTCTCAGGTTCGTGCCCCGAGGCCCCCCGATGGGCAAAACAGATAAAGTCAGCGTTGGGCGGAGTGCTCATGGGGGAACTATACAGGTAGGAGCTGGGGTTGGGCAAACCCCTCAGGGGTCGATTTGCGGAGCAAATCGGGGGTGATAATATTAACTATTCACCCCTAAAATAAGCGTCCCCGATCAGGGGACGTCAATAAAGGTGGGTCTTTAGGATCGTTCGTAAGATCGAATCCTTTTAAGGTTCCTCACCGATAAGTGTTGGTACATTAGATGGAAAACCCCTGCGCGGGAACGTGAACCGCTTCCCGTTACCTGCTCCCGCTCCGATACCGGGTAGCCCTTAAAAACCAGCTTTGACAGCATGGCCGCCAAATGGAGGTGGCGGCGCGACGCAACTGGTTGACAATCTCGCTGTTTCCGTTCGGGAGG
>JAPLFS010000058.1 GCA_026390555.1 Pseudomonadota bacterium | reverse complement strand
CGTCATCCATTTGCTTAAAACCCCAACACCTGAGTGCCTGCCATCGTAGTTCTTAAGCGCGTTAAGTCCAGTGTCGTAATAGTGCGCCTTATTCGTCATCCGTATTCGATAGGGAACGCACGGCACGTTGTAGATCTCCATACGCGTATAGACCGCCTCGCCTGACTTTGGCCCGTAAGGTCGTAGGACCGTATCGAGACCAAAGACCTCTGTAGAGTCATACGGAACGAGATCTTCGGCGATAAAGAGGTAATCGTAGAGTAGCTCTTTCTCATCAGGATCCCCCTCCTTTTTAGTTGGATTGGTATCCGCATCAGGATAGAGAGGAACCCGCTGTGTGCTGTTTGATTCGCAGCGCCCCGGCCTCTTATATGGGACTGGGCTCCATGCAGGAGCCGGTGTTTCAACGTACGGCATGGGGGTTGGTAGTGCTTCGTACACGATATCTTCTGACTTTGGAAAGGGTAGACCCTCCGCGCCCCTGACATGTGAGATGGGTGGCTTGGGCTCACCATTTGCATCGCGTTGCTCGGGTAAGTTATAGCGCTCCGGCTCACCTAAGATGGATTGAGAGTTGCGCTGATACTGGCGCACCATCCCTAACGCTTCATTCACCTGCTGATCAGTAATTACAACCCCTTGCTTACGAGCCGCTTCGATCTGAGCGAGTAGCTCCTGCTCTGAGATCTGCGCCTCTGATGATCGATAGGGAGCTACAAGCAGGGCGAGCCAAAGCGTCAGTGCTATGAGGGATAACCAGCGATAGGTGTGTCGTTGTCTCTTCATACCCTAAAATTTTGATAGCTCATCTATTATTTGGGGCTCATCTGCTGCAACAGCTCTGTACTCGCCCCATTCGTCAATAAAACGGCCGATATCGATCATCCCCTCAACTATGCGCTCGCCCTGTGGTGTGTAAAGAAACCAGGCAGGTGAGGTGGTAATCTGAAACGATTCGTCGGGTAGCCCTGCGGCATAGAGCTGTATGCCCCGTTTGGTGAGCTCCGCTTGCAGCTCCGGTGAAACGTTGCGGTAGTCTCCGACGTGCTGCACATTTATTACAAGGCCACGTTTCTCATCCATAATCCGTAGCGCCACAGCTATGACCTGCTCTAGGTGCTGTTTATCGAGAGAGTTTACGTAGAGCGATAAGACAATTTTAGCCCGCTTTTTTGATGCGGCTAATGCGGCAGGTCCTGGCCCATTAGATGCTGTTCTATTGTTTGTAGTGTTTGTAGTGTTCGTATTGTTGCGACTAGCTTGTGTACGGGCCTGTATCGGGGTGCGACGCCTGATCGGAACGCTCGTTCTAGGCGCAGCACCCCCCTGCTCAATAGAGGGAGCCCCCGCATAGTCCTGACTGTAGAAATCTTTGGAAACAGTTGGTTCTGCGTAAATTGAGCGTGGTGCTATTAGGAGCGCTACAAGGCACACACTATACAGGTATCGTTGCAGCACCGTTATGCGCACTAGGGGGCCCCGCCAAAGTTCTCTTGACGACATAGCAGATTTAGATTGATTGTTAGTTGAGGATTCCCCTGTGGCTCCCACCGTGTAAATCCCAGAGGGCAGGTTGCAAAGATTCGAAACGGGGCGGCGTAGTTCTGAGATTTACTGTCTAGGCCCCGCTCTGCGATCTTTTTCTGAGACTCTTCGTCGTTCTTGGCCCAATTCTGCACGTACCTGTTAAACTCCTCGCCCTTCTTGCCCTCTTGGTTAATAATCTTATCCTGGGTCAAATTCTTATTGGTTTCCTTCTTATCGCTCAGATAGAGCTGATCCGACATGTTCTTAAACTGATAGTCTTCTCCTGAAAGCGGATCACAAGGGTCACCAAGTTCGTTGGTGTCCCCCCCCTTAAACTTCTTGCCGATAAAAAGCTGAGCCTTCCTAGAGTACGGCATGGGCTCAAAGCGTTTATAGTATGATTTCCGCCCACCTGTTTTCCCAGGAACTGGCTTATCTATCATGCCTTCGGCTAGCCCCCCAGCGATCAGGAATCCAAGTGCGTGATCTGCTATCGCGGTGCGGCGCTCAACAGCCGCATGACGGTTAAGGGTTACCGGAACCATACCGCCGTTAAGCTTTCCGCCGTTACGGCAGGTGTATCCAACCGAGGCCTCTGTTTGTCTCTGGCCCTGGCTCTTCTTGATCACCTCACCTATTCCGGTGATACCCATATTTTCGTTCTGAAGGTTCATGCGTTGGCAGTATAGTGGATCATCCTTCCAGGCCTTCATGCCCGCAATAAAGTCAGTTGGGGTTCCATCTACGTTAGTTAAGTTGCTATTCTCAGCCTTGGTCATCAGATTTACCCCCTTTGGACAGTAGTTCGACCAAACAGGGATCTTATCTAGACTCTTTCTATCTGCGCCACCTCCTAGTTGCAGTAGGTCATGGGGAGGGTTCATTAACTTCATAAACTGTTTGGGATGCATACAGAAGCGCTTGGCAAGATCCTCGCGCTCCTTTGTATCCATAGCGGCCAGGTTCACCCGTAGGGTGAGCCCCTCGCTCTGTAGGCTATCGGCGAAGCGCAGATTTTTATTTTTATCATTGGGGCGCACATCTTTGATAATCTTAGAGACCGCACCCTTAACGTTACCGTCATCTCCATCGGAGCCGCCGATAGAGCGATTCTCGGCCGCCTTAATGTTCTTATTGATAGCTTTAGTAACCCAATCTGCGGCCTCCGGTCCCTCCATTAACGGCTTGGCTTGATCTACACACTTAGAGACCTTATCCTTATCAACTATCATCGTTGTTGTGCGGTCGTTCTCCCACCCCAGAGCAGAAGTAGGATAATAGTATTCGAACAGTCCGGCCCAGCCTTTGCCATCTGGATATTGGCAGGCGATCTTTTCAGAGGAGTCGAATTTATTAGCATCCCTCACGCAGCACGCCTTAAAGTTTGAATCGGTGATTAGTTGTTTGTAGGGAGTTGTTGGTCGAGAGTAGCAACATTCTATCTCTCGGTGTGCATCTGGCCACTTACAGGTTCCTAGCGGGCACGATGATTTAAAGGCTGTGAAAGGGAGGTTGCACCAGAACGCCATAATCGGAAGGGGCGCAGCATCACCCCGCATAGTGGTTTCAAGCACCCGATTTTCAGGATCAATCATGCTATCGCGCAGATGGGGACTGTACCAAGGGTCGACCTTGCCCCCTGATTGTGAAAAAAGGATCTCGCTAAAGAGCTCCTGCAT
>JAPLFS010000057.1 GCA_026390555.1 Pseudomonadota bacterium | reverse complement strand
TTCCAGTTGCTCCTCACGCTCCCTCACGAAAGCGCAATTACTTTCAGCTATATGGGCGGATATCCCCATAAAACGGACTTACACCGTTCTGATTTCCGTGCGTTGTAGGCGCACGAACGCCGGTATCCGACCGGCCATGAAGGGGATCGTCAACCTGAGCATTTGTACCCAGCCACTCTGGAGAGTGGCGGTCCCAGGGCTTCGCTGAGGCGTAAGCCCCTCCCCTGGGAACGCCGGTATCCGACCGGCCATGAAAGGGATCGTCAACCTGAGCATTTGTACCCAGCCACTCTGGAGAGTGGCGGTCCCAGGGCTTCGCTAAGGCGTAAGCTCCTCCCCCCTGGGAACGCCGGTATCCGACCGGCCATGAAAAAGATCGCACTCCTGAATTTATACCTAGCCACTCTGGAGAACGGCGTTCCCAGCGCTTCGCCTAGGCTTCAACCGTCGGCATGCCGGAGCGCATCAGCTCAGAGATAATCTCTTGTCCGTGGGTATGATCTCGCACCTCCATCATGACCGTAATTTCTACGTGGCCGGGGAGCTTTGCGTAGGACCTATCGTGCGAGACCTGCAAAACATTAGAGCCCTGCCCTGCTATAATACCTGAAATTATGTGTAACATTCCGGGACGGTCCGGAAGCATTATAGTCACGCGCAGCAACCTGCCGCGCTCGGCCAGATCGTGCTCTATCAACCTTGAGAGAAGATTGCTGTCGATATTACTACCGCAGATAAAGATCGCCGGTTTTTTAAACCTCTCTGGAAGATGTCCACTTAGTAGCCCAGCCAACCCGGCCGCCCCTGCACCCTCTACCACCATGTGCTCATGCTCAAGCAACATAATAATAGCGCGTGCGATGCTCTGCTCACTAACGGACCTAACGAGATCAACGTGCTTCTCGATAATGGGTCCCGTAATCTTTCCGACTGACTTAACCGCAATACCATCGGCTATAGTCATCGGCACGATCATTCCCTCATGCGCCTTTGGGCCACTGCGTGCCTCAAGCGCCCATTCAGAGCAGATTCCGAGCACAAAGACCTCGGGCCGTTTCGCCTTAATCGCCGTTGCAACCCCCGCTGCATAGCCGCCACCACCAACTGGAATAATAACCGAGTCGAAATCGCTTAGCTGCTGCATTAACTCAAGACCGGCAACCCCCTGGCCATGTACGATCCACTCATGATCAAAGGGCGGAACGTAGGTTATCTTGCGCTCGTGCGCCATCTGCTGTGCGTAGAGTAGCGCCTCACTAAAGGTGTCTTTAAAGGTTATCTCTGCACCGACTGCGCGGCAGGCCTGAATCTTTACCAGGGGCGCATTAGCCGGCATTACGATATGACACGGTACTTTGAGTCTCTGCGCATGAAAGCTTAAGCCCAGGGCGTGATTACCGGCGCTAGCAGTACAGACACCATGGGCGAGCGTTTTTGCATCGAGATTTAATAGAAAATTAAGCGCCCCACGCTCCTTAAACGAGCCGGTACGAAGCTTATTATCCCATTTTAGATAGATCGTTCTGTTACACTCATCTGAGAGAGCATGCGCCTGCGTTACCGGCGTAACCGCGATGTGTGGGATGAGGCGTGCCTGTGCAGCCTCTATATCGCTCAGCTTTGGAAGGGGTGTCATATAGCCCTAAAGCGACCAATTTTCACATTAACTTAATATTTCACGACTAAAAACAGTTACCTGCCTGTTTTAGTGATGCTTACATACTAGCGCTTCGTGCGCTATAACACTCTACATACGGGGGCATAACCAACAACAGCATGAAAACATTCGACCTTATCATTCTTGGCGGCGGAATCTCAGGGCTTGGCATTGCGCGTGCGGCTGCACAGCGTAACTTATCAACTGCCCTGCTTGAGGCACACTCCTGCGGCTCTGCAACATCGAACAACACCCTGCGCATTATTCATGGTGGCTTTAGGTACCTGCAGACCGGCGATCTACCGCGGGTTGTGACCTCGCTCCTTGATCAAAAAGCGTTGTTAAGAGAGGCCCCCGATGCGCTTGCGGCGCTGCCCTGCGTTATGCCCCTCGCGCGCTTTGGATTAAAAAGTCGCTTGCCGGTCTCCTGTGCGGCGCTGCTCTACGCAACATTAATGCGTCTATGTGGCTCGCCATTAAAAACTCCTAGTATTCTCTCTGTTGCAGATATTAACGGTTCAATTCCACTACTACGGGGCCTCGCTCCATACGGTGCTCTGTGTTGGCACGACGCAGTGATGACTGAACCACAAAAAGTTACAGAGCTTCTTGTGCGGGGGCTTCTTGTACGGGGGCTTCCTGTGCGAGAGTCTTTGAGCGAGCACGTTGCGATTTATGAGAACACGGCTGTCCAGAGCGTCGTTAAAAACGGCGATCATTTTGAGGTACGCGATACAAAGGGTGGGCTGTGGTGCTCGCGTTTCGTGGTTAACGCGCTGGGGCCGTGGTTGCCGCACGTTAGCGTTCCGGCTGAGCTGCAGGGGATTAGACCTCGTTGGAGCAGGGGCTTTAACATCACGATAACTCGACAACTCGATCCGACCTACGGTATCGGCGTTCAGAGCGCTGATGGGCGTCTGTTTTTCACACTTCCGCGCGGCTCAGGTTCATCGATCGGCACCTATTATCTGCCTGATTCAAACAAAGGATTATCTCCTACGGTCTCTGAAGCCGAGCTAGAAAACTTTATTTCTGCGTTTAACACCGCGTTGCCCGGCGCTAATGTCCGCCTAGCTGAGGTCAGCGGGGTTGATGTCGGGCTTTTGCCGATGTTGAACGATACCCCTGCAGGTCCGAAGCTCTACGCTAACGGGCGAATTCACAAGGCTGGCGGCTATATTGAGGTGCTCAGCACAAAGTATACGACCTTTCGTTCGCAGGGGCGTAGCATCCTGCGAATGATCACGTAATTCGCCGCAAACTAAAACTAGTTAGTGGGGCAGCCCCATAAACCTGATAACATCTAGTGCGTGCGGGGACGTTTCGTCTTGCGCACAGCGCGTTTGTTAGGCGCTTTACCTCGCGCCACAAGAGGAAACTGTTCTGGCGAGCTAAGGGAGTCTACGTGTAGATCAATGTCCAGAGCTGGCCACCGCAGATGACCTACCCGCGGACTCTCAACATTTAAAACATCATCTACCGAGGCCTCTCTGAACCAGGGGAATTTCTTGTGATCAAGAAAATACTCATGCCCGTGGACAAGGACCCACAAGCCAAACGGCGAGATGTTGGCTACCTCACACCCCAAAGAAATCTTTCCAAGCTTTCCGGAATTTTTCACAATTATGCTCCACAATCTTTTGGATTCGACGCAACTCAAGAGACTTAAGGCCCTCTGAGTTAGCTAGGGCAACCACCGGCTCCAACCAAAACTTCGCCTCGCCACTAGATGATATCACATGTATATGAGGCCTCGACTCCTCTCTTGAGAAAAAGAAAAATCGATAAGGACCTTCTGTGTAAATAGTTGGATTCACAGAGCAACTATGACATCAGCAATGGATTAGTGTCGAGCCAAATAGTTGAACAAGAGCATGGCTCAATCTCGAAACCCTGCGGATCTATAATTATTGGGTAACTATTCCTCCATAAAATGAGCGTCCCCGACCTGTCCCGCCAAAGCTTTAGTAACGGCGGATCAGGGGAGGCCAAGAAAGGGTGTTTCCAGGGGGTGCTTGCACTTGTTGGGTCTGGCCTAATATAAAAAACCCTGCCATATCTATTACATTACACTAACAAGGCTACGCTTTTACTTAGAACCTTATGCGCTTACAAACTACCCTACCCTTGGCTTTTCTATTCCTCAGCTCCGTATCGCCTCTGAGCGGCTGCGACTACGAATTCAAGGATGAGCCACAGGAGGCTGCCTTAGAAGCTGACCAACCAGAGGGGGAGCCAGAGATGGAGCCTAATAAAGCTCCTCCCGCCGAGCGGCCCGTTCTTGCTCCTGGCAAGCTGATGACCTCTACTGAGAGCACTCCACAGGGCGCTAAGAAACTGAGCATCCTAGACCTTGAGGCGCTCCAGAAGGTTACCATTGAGAGTGTGGCTGCTGGCAAAGATGCGAGTAGGCTTTTTGACGGCGACGACGCGACCGTTGTGCGTACTGAGAATATCAATCCTTTAAAGATTACCCTAACCTTCGTAGAGCCGATTAAGCTTAAGGCCGCGCGCATGCTCTCATCCTACTCGGACTATAACTGGTCAATGACCCCCGAGGGCGGGGAGCGTATGATTATCGAGTCGATTCCAGATGGGGTTATATCGGTACTGGTGTTACCAACCGCAGTAACGACCAAGAAGGTTACCTTCGAGGTGCTACGCAGAACCCGTGACAACTTCTGTCATGTTAATGAGATTGAGCTGTTTGAGTAGGACACTGCGTGACCCCGTACCTACATGGACCTTGAGCCCTGGGAACGCCGGACTCTAGTCCGGCCATGAAAAAGATCGTCAACCTGAGTATTTATACCTAGCCGTTCTGGAGAACGGCGGTCCCAGGGCTTCGCTGAGGCGTGGACCATGCGTGACCCCGTACCTACATGGACCACGCCGTATCTCTATTATATTGGGGTAAGCGTGAGCCCTGGGAACGCCGGACTCTAGTCCGGCCATGAAAAAGATCGTCAACCTGAGTATTTATACCTAGCCGTTCTGGAGAAAGGTGCTCCCAGGGCTTCGCAGTATCGTGGGCCATTCGTGACCCCGTACCAAGGATTTATTTCCAGTCCATCATAGGCAAAATAATAACGCAGCTGAATAGAATTTTGTATCGGTTATATCATCCAACAGCATTCCAGAGCATGTGGGGATCAATTCCCAATACTCAGTAAATGTCGCTTGCCTCAACCCTTACAGATAAACAGTAAATGAAGGATGGAATTCCACCCTTTCCGTTCTGACTAACGGCCATCTCCACCCTCTGGCTAGTAATTGCATTTATCGCCGCCTCACCCTGACCGTGTGATTTACCTAAGAACTCTTTCAGACTCTCTGGAGTAACACTGCTAGGAACATCTACTAAATTGATCGTTATATCTTTTCCATCTAATCCCTTGATAATGAGCTGCAACTTCTTCCCTTCCGGAAGTTTGCCCCCGTACTGCTTCAGCTCCCCCTTAGCCCCATCTACGATCACGCCAAGAGCCATATAATCATTCAGATGTTGTTTCTGTCCGGGGCCCCCAAGCGAATAGGCGGCTACTTTTTTCCCATTTCTGTCGTAAAAAGTCTCAATAAGCTTTTTGTTCAACTCCACCGACTTCTTCTCCTCTGGGGCTGGCGGCTTTAGCGGATCCTTCCCAGCCAATATTTTTAGAAAATTAGAAAGCTCGGTTCGAGTAGTATCAAACGTAAGAACAGCAGCTTCTCCTGTCGCCACTAACCCCCTGCCTATAAGCGCTGACCCAGATGTAAAAGCACCCATAACTATCCTTTAATAAATTAAACCGTTCGCTACGTCCCTATCCACTATTATGCAACTAACCTTATTAGATGTAACATTACTACGATACTTACTCTTAAACAAAAAAGCGGTACACTTGGTCTATCCAACTGGTTATTCGGTTGCCGAAACTGACCATTTCACCACTAAACAAACCGATTGAACCTATGGTACCAGCATAGAAAGTTAGATCCATTACTAGAGGCCAGCCACCCCCTGCGCCCTTGAGGCGTTGGATGTCTAGTTGATATACCGGGAACTCCTCTTCATCTGTCCTTCGTTCGAAGCTCTTCTGCTCAGTAATCTTAGCTGTTATCCTTTCAGCCTCAACTGTAAGCTTTTTTAAGACACCCTGCTGCTCTTTTGTATTGGGACTGGCAAACTTATTCACTATATTAATAAGGGCCTTGGTATTGGCTAACTGTTCAATCCAACTACCCGCTCCGCTTGCCTTGCTAATCGCCTTGTTAAGTGTCGCCTGGTAAGAGCCGGTACGCCAACCGCTGCAGATCTTATCGATCGTGAATTTTATCACAGGAGCTGCGAGACAGGCTGCTACCCCCAAGCTCGGATCCAACCCCATAGCCAGACTTCCTACGCCCCCCGCTATAACCCCTGCAGCCGATACGACCGTTCCAACTAACTTCGCCCCAGCGTATCGCCGCCAGGCCGGTTCTTTAATCTGGGAGACCATCATGTCCACTTCCGCCAGATCTTTCCTGACCTTCGCTTTGTCAACTGTAACGGCAATGGTAACTGGCGGCGGCGCAGCGGGCGTAACTACTGGTGAATCAGTAGCGGTTTTAGTTTTATCAAGGGCGATAAGTAGATCATTGACTTGCCTCCTGAGTCTTTGATTATCCTTATTCGCCTTACCTTCAGCGAACTCTGCCGTGGTTAATTTAATTTCTGTTTCTTTATGCTCGCACTTACTTTCTTCTAAATTTTTCTGGGCTATCTGTACTTTATCGTTAGCGTCGACCAGATTATTGTTTAGATCTATGAGCTGGTTCTCTGCTTTGGTTGTTTTATTCTTCTCGTAAGTAAGATCGTCTTGGTGTTTACTTTTTGCTTCACTGAACTCTCGCCTAACTTCCTCAATTTGTTGATTGAACGTTACAACCTTTGCCCGCGCATCCGCTAATTCTATGCCCTGCTTATCATAATTATCTTTTAACTTGGCCAGATCTTGTTTGGTGTTATCTTTAGCAGCTTCGGTAATAGTAGCGCCCTCGGCATTTGGTACTCCATTATTTTTTTCTTTTACCTCCACCAGTGGCTGACTAAACACTGCTGTAAAATCTTTTAGAGCCTCTTCCCGCATAGCTTCAACTTCCTTAGTTGCCTTAGGGAGCGCCTCTAGTGCTAGCTTTATAATGACCGTCTGTTCTACTGGTTTTTTTGATGTTTGTTGCATTTCTATTGTCATAATCCCTCTAAAAATCCCCTCTCCCTAGAGAGGTTCCCCAACCCCTATCCGAGAAGATGTCGGTATTTATTTAAGCTGCTGCGAAACTTAATTTCCCTGCGGTTACTTATTTGGATCTGGTGGCGGTGGCGGATTTAACACAGCTAGTACCTCTTGCCCTGCCTCCTTCGTTGCCGTTACTGACGTATCCATTACTACCTGCGGAGTTCCTTGTTCAAATAATCCGCCCACATATGTTGCTCCATGATTCTTTATACCATGTCCTACCACTCCTTCTACACCACCACGACCATAACCAAGGAAGCTGTTACCTGGGTAGTCCGCTGCGGAGCCTGCTGACTGTCCGAGCATACCGCTCATCGCCATACCCATACTATCTGTCGGCTTATTTCCTGGCGCTAGGGAGCCGGCGTTCACACCGTATACTCCGGCAGCACCTGATAAGTTCTGTGCCCAGTTATTTTTAGCCTCCCAAGCTGCTGTGTCTGCCTGGAATTGACCAAGAGCTCCTAGATTCTTAGAGTAGGCACCTAATCCACTGGCAGCTTGATTAGCTCCTGCGGTCTGCCAATGAAGATCTGCGCCCCTTTGCATAGCATCCATTTGTCTACCAATAGCCTCTTGGCCGACCTTATTCGAACCAAGTGCAAGCCCGGAATGGCCGAGGTGCGCTGCCTTATTTTTCAACCAGCTAGCACCACTTGCCGCCGCTCCCGCCCATGTGCGACCACCACCACCACCACCACCAGGACCACTACCTTTTCCACTAATACCAAAGAGATCACCTGCATCGCTACCTACAGCCTCCATGGTCGACTTCATTTGATTGAACGATGCTGCCCTCTGTTGAGCCGCCCTGCCGCCAGCATCCAACGCATGCGATATTCCGCCCAACCTGGCTCCCTGCAGCCCCTTATCCAAAGCTCTATTAGAGGTATCAAGGCTCGAAAGGAACGCACTCGATGGCGACCGTAAAGCCTTAGCATGCGCCGCCTGTCCAATATGATCCCTGGAGGACATAATCTGATTCGCCATTTCGCCCTGGAATCCGCTCTTCGCGGCTCCAGAGATATCCTTGGCGTTCTCTCCCAAGGCATTGGTAGCAAGACCTCCGAGCCCTGCCTTTGCGCCAAGAATAAGTTGCCCAGTGACCGCCGGAACCGCTAGATATAGCGCCGCCATAATGTATAGGTAGTATCCGTTTGCAACGTTTAGGTCGACTGAGGCACCCAAAAGTAGCGCTTTATCGAGGTAGAAGAACGCCTCTCCCTCCTTTTGGTCTTGATTATCAGCTGTTACGCCTACGTATGAATTGCCAACATCAGGAACAGCGCATTTATCAAGAACGTCCCCTCCATTAGCCACCCCGTCGCCACATGTTATTGCAACTCCGCTTGAGATCTCAGCAGTTTGAATCAGCATATTAGCAACGCGCGCCATATTGCTGTGATTTCCCATCATCGCCCAGACGCTGCGCTCAAGCACCTGTACCATCGCGAATCCTACGTCCCACATCTTGATCCAAGCAAAGAACGATACCCAGGTAAAGAAGGCCTTCCAGTACCCAGGAATAACCATCGCCATCGCTGCGAGCGGATAGGCTACGATAATAACGTACAGTAATATCCCCTGAACGTGCGGCATCATTAACGCCCAGTTATAAAGCTCAGAGCTCTTACTCTTACTTCCTACATTTGCTACGTAGGTCTGTGCATACTGCTGTGTCTGATCCGCCGGCGCGAACTTCTGCTCTGTAGCTGTTATCGAGGGCGCGAACTCAAGCTCATTTTTCAAAATATATGTAAAGATAAGGTTCTGAGTAAACCATTTCATCTGGTCAGCATCAGCATACTCCCCACTTCCGTTCTTACGGATATCCCACCCGTAAAAGAGGGTAAAAAGAACATCCTCATCGCTTTTAAAGCCACGTGGGGCGGTTCTAATAAGTTGCCAATATGCGTGTCCCATCTCCTGCCGCATGGCCTGAATAAGGGTCCAGAGGTAGGAAGAGCAGTTAACCTGCTGCTTGTATAGTTTTAACATCGGGCTCGCTGCTCCGCCCTCGTTCTTGAAGGCTGGTGAAAATTTTCCAAAGCTGCCTGGGATATCACTCGGCTCAGAGAGTAGTCGAAATAACGATCTGGGGGTTGGAATCTCGGTTGCGTTCAGGTTGAAACGAGATTTTGTGTATTCCATTTTTTCGTTAAGTTGATCACCCTTTTTGAAGCTATTTTTGCCATCCACCGGATCCTTCATCACGGTTTGAGGGATAACGGCACCACGTGACATTGTCGCTGCATTATAGCTACCGGAGTTAATTCCTTTCTTAAAAGCATCTCCACACTCGGAGGAGAGAAAGGTAATAAAGGCATCACGCAGGTCAGGGTTACGGATCCTAACGTTTGTTATGTTCTCCACCATCGGAGCCTTTAGAGATGAGAGCAGAAACCACGGGGGAGCATTTTTCTCATCCTTTTTAATCTTTGCAAGGTTTGAATCGCTACGTCCCTCTCCTAACTGATTGTTTAGTCCTGTCCACCCTACCAACATGTTCGTCGTTGCGCTAAATAGCTCATCTAAGAAGAGCATCGGCATGGCGACCTTATACTCCTGACTTGGGCCGGTGATCTTATTTATCGTCATGCCGCTATAATCAGAGATCTGAAGAAGTGGTGAGTTCCTTAGCCCGGTCTCAGCATCACTCCATACATCCTCCATGTCCCGCGAAATTCCAGCAACGGCCCAATCAACCCCCTTAACTTCCTGAGTAGTGCCGATCAGAAAGCTGTAGATCGCTGGCCCAAGGAAGAACCAGACATAGTTACGGGGGGGTGAGTTAAGGGCAACGCTAATCAGAGCCCCACCAGCCGCTACCACATATAAAAGAATCGCCCAGGCACCAAAGCCCGTAAAGTTTACGTAGTGCAGGAGTGCAGCATGGGTCATGTAGCCGATATTTGCCCACGCTGCAGCAACTAGTGACGACTCAGCTCCCGGACAGTTACCACATTTCTCTTGGCCCTGAAGAGCAAACTGCACTATATTTCCTTGGAGGATCACGGTGCTTTGCAGGATCTTGGTGAAGATCTCGCTCATATCGGTTAGTAACTGTGCTATATCTAATCTCATATAAACCTATTTACCTTGCTTGTCTGCACCAGGACTTATCCCTACCGCATTGCTACCACCAGGCTTAAAGGTACCACCAGAGCCCTGCTGACCCTGCATATAGCGCGCCATGTAGAGAATAAGCTCAGCCCAACGATCGCGGTTTTTATCTATATAGACTCCAATTTTCTCCTCGCCAAGTAGCTCATCAAAGAGCCGATGAAGGAGCACTTGTGTAGCCGGATCCTTTGCAAAGCGTTCACTCATGCCCATCATCTTCTCGTACGTATGTAACGCTCTGGATTGACCAATAATGCTAGCCATATGGTAGAGAGCCTTAAATCTAAGACAGGGGCTTACGCTACTCTCTCCCTTTTGGCAGATATCCGGATCCCCATCTTGTATCGGAGCAAATTCGCTGCCAAATGGAACGCCAAGGCCATTACCTTGGGGGAACTCCTCGTCACACTTTAGCTCACTTAAGTCCTTGCTCTGTCGTGAAACTAGAAAGATCTGTTCAAGTATATTTTGAGTAATAACTATATCTGGAGCGCTGGCATCCTTCCACATCTTTGGCGTCCATCCGGCAGAGGTAGAGGCAGTTATCTTCTTTATCGGCTCAAAACCATTATTTTTGTTATCCTGCTTAAACTTGCAGAGTTGATGCATCAGCTCATTTAGATTTTCCCAAACTGTTGTAGTCTCTTCTTTGGCTTCAAGAGATAGTCCCCACTGCTTATTATCTCCCTCTTTAGCTTTTATGTAGGTGGTATTAATCACTCGGGCGATTCCGTCGTTTTCTCCCTCGACCTCGATCTCAAAGTCCCCCAATTTCTGGATGAACTCATCCTGTAGCTCCTTGATCTTATCGTTCTTATACGTGACCTCTCCATTTGAGCCGCTACCAAGGCTAGCATCATAAAGCTTCGGCATAAGGCGATCCCTCACGAAACTTTCTTTCTTTCCTGCTTTCTTTGCTGCTGTTGGTTCTGGTGTCCTCATATTAATGTCATCAGTAGCCTTAAATGGCTCGCTCTTAGGGATCTCCTTTATTTCACCCTTAGTAGGACCATCAGTTTTATCCGTTGCTGAATCACCATTTGCAACGTAGAGGGCTGCGGGCCAACTAGTTACTTTATCGGCTTTGAATGCTTTCTGAATCCTCCCGGCGTAGGCATATTTCATCTGCCCTCGATCATCGGTGAGGTTCATAAGCTCAAGCTGAAATTGCTGGGTCTGAATGGTGTTATTCATCAGGTTAGAGACCATGTTCATCGACCCAATAAAGCCGGTCGCCGCGCCGTTCTCGACCATCATCATGGTCTGAACGAGAACCGGAACACTCTTATTGATCAGCTCCTTATACATCTCCTGGATCGGAGCAGCGTCAGCGAGCTGGCGAAAGCCCTTCAGTGGCGGCAGTACGATATTTACGTTCTTATGCACATTCCTTCCAAAATCAGTAAGTTCCGGGCTTTCATCACTAGATTTCTTGGATCTTGGTGCCTCTAAGCCATTAGGCAAGGATACTGGTCTCAGCTCATTGTTTAGTTTATCGTAATTCTCGTCTCTATTTTTACTGACCTGGATCGATGTTTCCATCGCTGTCTTAGCCGGACCCGAAGTCGTATTATTCTGCCCCCAAGCCCCCTGAGACGAGACCAGCACCCCCACTCCGAGCAGCACCGCGGCAAATCCCTTTAAGTTCACTATGAGATCCATTTTTTTAAGTATGGCTTTCATTACCGCTGACCCTGCATTAACTTAACGACTCGCTCGATCTCTTCTGCTTTCTGTAGCCCCTCCAAGCGGTAAGTCTGCTTAGAGGTA
>JAPLFS010000056.1 GCA_026390555.1 Pseudomonadota bacterium | reverse complement strand
GAACCGATTAATAGAAGATATGTTTTGTCATGAAAAGCTCGAAGTCTATCAAAAGTCGGTTGAATTACTGAATAGGTTATTAGTGTTATTCGCCTCCTCCTGAACGGAAACAGCGATATTGTCAACCAGTTGCGCCTCGCCGCTACCTCCATATGGCGGCCATGCTGTCAAAGCTTGTTTTTAAGGGTTAACCGGTATCGGAGCGGGAGCAGGTAACGGGAAGCGGTTCACGTTCCAGCGCAGGGGTTTTCCATCTAATGAACCCACACTTATCGGTGAGGAGCCGGATAAAGCGCAGGTCACTTGCGTACTACCTCAACCACTGTAAAGCGATCGTGCTCTGAATCATCTCCAAGAAAGGAGTACTCTAGGGCTGGGTGCTTAGTTTTAAAGTACGTTCTTAAATGCTCGCGCTTTCCGGCCCCTACCTCACATAAGAGTGTCCCGTTAGGCGCTAACATAGTTAAGCCTCCTGAGATAATCTCCTTAGTATCCTTTAATCCGAGATCGTCAGAAAACAGCGCCCCCTGCGGCTCAAAGGATAGCTCTATCGGGGTCTTTTCATAGCGATCAATATAGGGAGGATTAGCGATAATAAGATCGTAGGGCGCAGAGAACGCGGCACTCTCACTAAACCAATTGCTTTTTACAAATGAGATATATTGCAAGGCTCCTAAACGCTCAGAATTACGTGCGGCAACGTTTAGGGCCTCCTGACTAATATCAACCGCTAGGCAATGTGGCTCCCGTAGGCCAGATGCCAGTAGCTCTGCAACTAAGGTAATAGCGAGACACCCAGAGCCAGTTCCGAGATCCAGGAACTTCACGCTCTGTTTACCAGAGCAGATCTTAAGCGCCTGATCGATAATTAACTCAGACTCAGGACGTGGAACCAACACGGCAGGATTAACCAAGAACACTCTGCCGTAAAACTCACGCTCTCCGGTGATGTACGGCACCGGCTCGCCCTGCACACGCCGCGCAGCGAGTAGCGCAAAAGCCGCCACCACCTCTGTAGAGCATTCATCACGCAGAGCCGCTATCAGAGAGGAGCGAGATATTGATAGTAGGTGTGCAAGCAATACCTCAGCATCGAGACGGGGCGAGCTTGAGCTTGACCTAAACAACTCCTCGGCCGTTTTTAGCAGCTCGCTAATATGGCTGCATTTACTGAATTGTTGTCTCACCACGGAGCGCCTCAGCTTGATAGTATGCCACTACTGGATCTATCAACTGATCCAGGGCACCACCGAGCACACCATCAACATCGCTTACCGATATCTTAATGCGGTGGTCTGTAATTCGTGATTGCGGAAAGTTATAGGTACGGATCTTCTCTGAACGATCCCCCGTTCCAACCTGACTACGCCTATCATCACGACGCTCCTTCTCAGCCTCTGCGAGCTTTAATTCATACAGCCTCGCCTTCAATACCCGCAGCGCCTTTTCACGATTCTTGTGTTGAGACTTTTCATCTTGCATCGCAACAACAACCCCGGTCGGGATATGTGTAATACGAACTGCCGAATCGGTTGTGTTAACCGATTGGCCCCCCGGACCACCTGAACGGTAGACATCGATGCGCAGATCCTTATCGTGCAGCTCAACCTCAACGTCTTCGGCTTCTGGCAGCACGGCAACCGTTACAGTTGATGTGTGAATACGACCCGCGGCCTCCGTCTCTGGAACTCGCTGCACCCGATGAACACCCCTTTCATACTTCAAGCGACTAAATGCCCCCTCGCCGTTCACCATGGCGATAACCTCTTTAAGCCCCTTGGGCCCAGCATCGCTGTAGCTCATAATCTCAACCTTCCAGCGCCGCATCTCCGCATAGCGGCTATACATACGGAAGAGCTCATACGCAAAGATAGAAGCCTCATCGCCACCAGCTCCTGCGCGAATTTCAAGGACAACGTTTTTATAGTCGTTTGGATCCTTTGGTAAAACCAGAAATTGCAGCTGTTTTTCAAGATCCGCAACAACCCCTGCAAGAACCTTAGTCTCCTCGTCAGCCATGCTCTTCATGTCGGGATCAGAGGTAGAGAATGCAAGCTCCTTGCTACCAACTAGCTCCTCCTGTGCTTTGCTGAAAGCGCGAAAGGTCGTCACTAACTCGGTCAGCGACTTGTACTCCTTGGAATACTGCTGAAAGATGGCCCGGTCTGAGATGATCTCTGGCTTTGATAGTTGTTGGGCGAGTAATTCGTAGCGCTCCTCTACCTCTTTAAACTTATGCCACATATAGATTATCTCGATCTTAAACCGTTTCTAGCAAGGCTGCATGAATCTCCGCACGAAGTGCTGGAAATCGCTTATTATGATGAGCAGAGAAAGGTGCGTTCGATAAAAACACCGTCGCCATATCAAGCGCTGGATCTAGCACAACTGAACATCCGCCAGCATTAATAGTCGTAATGGCTGTCGAAGCTCCCTGCTGTTCACTCCCAGCATCCTTTATAAAAGCATCAAATCCGAGCTTGAGCCCAGCTTTAAGCTGCGGCAACTCTGGATACATAAATGTACGCGCCGTCTCCTGTGTACAGAGCTGTGATTCTCCCCGCAAGGCCCGCAGCATCTCAAGTGCCCAGG